>DBKH01000011.1 GCA_002297815.1 Bacteroidales bacterium UBA755
TACATTTAAAGTGCTGCAATCACAGGTAGGCGATTCCTCCCATCGTAAGCTCGATCAGCGGAGTTGTCTTCTCGATGTTCTGCGGAACAAGAACGGCCTCGAACAGCTCGTTGCTCAGCTTGTTCATCGTGATGGTCTTCTTCGCCCCGAAAGCATTCTTCTCCACTGAGCCTGTGTTCAGGCTGACCGTGCACTCGACGTTCGTGTTGTAGATGTGAGAGACGATGTCATCAGGAATCTCCCCCTCGAACTTCGGACCTTTTTCCACCTTCACTATCAGCTTGGAGAAGATGTGGCGGAACTGAAGATTGACCGCCCCGTCGGCCCGGCTTGCTTTCTCTGTCTTTGCGAAAAGCAGGTCCGAAGCCTCGTAACCTCCGTCATTCTGATCCGTGGCGACCTCGAACGGATAGTCGTCCACTGACTTCATACCAGATTGGTATGGGAAAAGCGCGTAAAAGTCACACGGTTTATCGCTCCAATAAAGTTTGCGAGCCGCATCCCATTTCGTCCCGTCAAAAGTCAGAGATTCATTGTTGATGTAGTTGCCTCCGACCTGGACTGGAGCGACCGTCTCACCGTCATATTCAACAGCGAAAAGAGAGACCTTGTCCCCGCTTTCGAAAGCAGCTGCTGTGGCCTTAGTTGCGGAGAGACCAAGATTAAAACGGATTTCTCTATTGTCATATTCAACTTTTTGAGTCTTTTCGCAGGCGGGAAGCATAAGCAGCGAAAGTACTGCGGTGATGATAAATATCTTCGTTTTCATATTCCCTCCTCCTTATTTGATGTCCGGATGCTCGCCCATGTACTTAGGTGCCGATCCGGTGGCTTTGACAAAATTCTTATCGAACGAAAAATCACTGCTGAATGACTTCGTGGTCGGGATTGTTCCTATCTTGCAATTGTCATAGACGTAGAACTTCTCAAGGGCGAAGTCTTCACCAGCATATTCCATGATCCGTTCCACAATCGCTTGACGGCTGATGGCTGAATAATAAGGCACATTATTGTTCATACAGCTGGTCGCCTCCGAGCGATAGACCCCACGGCTGTGCATGTACCCTCCCTCAAACATGTCTACATAGTCTGAGTATTGCGAGTTATAGAGAAGGTGCGCCCAAGGAACTTGTGCCGCATCGGAGGTCATAGAAAGGTTCTTGTACCAGCCGTGGGATTTGAATATGCCATAGGCGGAATTAAGGTCATTCTCACTTTTCGGATGGTCGCAGTCTGTACATGAACAATTCTGAATAAACGCATTATGATAGATATACTCGTCTCCCAACTTTCCGAATCCGTGGCCACCGGCCTCATGCTGTATGATTCCACGGAAGTCGTATGGATAGGTGTCAGTGCTGACAGGGCAGCAGGCGATAGCAGATCCGTCTCCGTACATCATCGTCACCCCCTCATAGGTAGAGGTGTTCATAAGCAGTATGGTGAGGCTCTTGGTGAGATCCAGTGACGGGTTCGCTTTCTTTGCCCATGCGAAACAAGGTGTCGGGTCCGGACTGAGAATCCTATTCTGGCTGAACGACGAGCCGAACTTGGTGTCGATAATGGTGTTGGCAGTTCCGATTCCGCTCTCGTCTGACTGTGACACAACCGCATAGACATTGAAGTAGTCCTTGTAGGTCTTGTACGGCTCAACATCGAAAAAGGCGTTGTAGCCACTCTCCGTGTTGGTGAAGAATGTGCCTTTGGCTATGTCCTTGGCATCGTACCCGTCACCGATGAACACGATGTCAATTCCGTTGCCCTTGGTCGCGGTCTGGTAGGCCTTGACTTCACCGTCGGAAAGATCGCTGTCGTACTGTTCCACCTCGAAAGTCGTGGCGTAGTCTTTCTCGATGAGTTTGAAGACAACCTCCCCGCTTCGTCCCGCGTATTTCTTGTAGCTTGGACTGTTGAATGAGCCTTCGTTGACCTCGAACGTCTCGCTTGTGTGAGGCATCTCGCTGACGGAGATTGTTACATCAGTTTTTCCGGTTCCTGAAGATGGGGAAACCGTCACCCAGTCCGGTTTGCTTTCCACTTCCCATGCGAAATTCGCTGGAGAGCGAAGGACATAGGTTCTGCTCTGTGCAGCATTCAACGCACGCATCTTTTCACGGCTTACTGAGAAGTCATAGTGGGCGGAGATGCGCTTGAAATCGCACCAACCTTTCTCTGTACTGTAGCGCTGGATAGACTGTGTAGGAACCTCAACCGTAAAGTTATTTTTAGCAACACCTTCGAAAGTATTACTCCCGATTACTGGAGGTTCAATCGCTGAAGATTCTATTCTCGAAACACTATAACAGCTTTTAAATGCATTATCTCCTATAACCTGTAATGTAGAAGGGAAAGAAATTGATGTAATATTCTCACATTCATTGAAGGCTTGTGCTCCAATTGCCGTTAATCCCTCAGGAAAAACTAATTTCGTTAATAAGAGATTGTTCGCAAAAGCTCCACCATAGATACTGCTGAATGTAGCTATTACTTTTAAGGTACTAGGAAATATTATAGAAGAAAAATTACACGAACTAAAACAATCTCTAGGGATTGTTAGGACACCTTCAGGAATGAATAATTCTCCGGAAAAGCCACATCTGTAAAAGCAACTTTCTGAAATCTCTTGAACATTATTAAGTTTTAGACTTCCGGTAAATGTAGAAAATGAGAATGTACTTTCACCCAACATCTTGATTTTTTCTGGGATGATTAAGTCACCGTTAAAATTACCTGCACTATAAAAAGAACATTCGCCTATATATTCAAGATTTTCAGGCAAAATAAGTTTCCCAGTAAGGGAACACATTATGAAAGCTCTATCCCCAATGGATTTCAAAGTTCTGGGAAATTGTAACTCGCATGATAGATAACTGCAATATTCAAAAGCGTTTTGACCAATCTCCTCTAGTTTATTACCAAAACTAACATTTACTATATTAGTAGAGCTAAACGACCTATCACCAATAGTTTCCACATCGTCTGGCAATATCAGCGTTCCATCAAGTCCAGTATTGTAAAATGCATATTTCCCTATACTTACAATTTTTCCCGGAAAAGAATATTTACTCAACTTCTTTTTGTCTTTGAAAGCGTTGTTTGGAATGATATCATCCTGTACCTTCGCTTCTTTCATATTCACGGCTTCAAGAATCGCCATGTTGTCTCTCATGAAGTAAAAATCTGAGGCCTCAATCTGCCCTATAATTTTAAGATTACGAATATTGTCAGGGTTTTTCTTGTCAGCCTTGATGATTTCACCAAGAGTGCCTGGAGTCTCAACATTGACAACATAGTACTGCCTTGCCTCGCCTCCGTGGGTGTTGCGGTCCTCGGTCCAATCCACGATCTGGGTAGAACCGAGGGAGAGTTCATAGCCTCCTGTGGCAGTCCTTTTCGAGATGTTGATGGTGACGTTCAATTGTTTGCCAGCTTGATAGTCCACAGCGTCACTCTGCTTGAAGGTGTAAGAAACACCGTCTATGGTGATTGAAAAGAGTACGAGACCTGCCTCGACTTTCTGCGGGATGACGATTGCCCTAAAGGTGCCATCGCTCTGCGGGCACATCACGATTCCGTCCTGCTGGGCCCCGCCCAGAGGCGTGGCGACACCGGTAGAGTAGTCAATGGTGGCTTTTCGGGTGGTATTCGTAAGAATCACACTCTTCTCCAAACTTTCGAACTCTCCTTCCGCAAAGCCATCCTTCTCAGCTAGTGTCACCTGAACAGCAGACAGTCTGTGAGTCAATGTGACCGCCACGGCTGACTCCACTGGAGTGATGTTCTCGCCTTTTCCCCACAGGAAATCGGACGCTTCATAGCCGCACAAAGATGCAGCGGTCGCTTCCGAACTCTGGTCTTTACGAACCTCAAAAGGGAAGGAGTTGACATCCGACACGCCTGATTGGTAAGGATAGTACAAATAAAGGTCAACATTCGTGTTGACATTCTTATAGTACACACTCTTGACCGGCACCCATTTGTGGTTCGGCTCATCAAAGATGTACTTGACGTTGTCAGCCTGGTTACCCTCGGCGGCCAACGTTCCAGCCTTAGTGTTCTCATCCGTATAGTTGACGGCAAAAAGCCCGACCGCATCCTTATCGACAAAGCCGGCCGCTGTCGCCCTTGTCTGCACCTGATTGATCGAATTGCAGATGTTGATCGGAACCAACTCCCCCATCTCGACCTCAGGCTCCAGCATCGCTTCCTGAGCGCACCCCGCCAAAAGCGCGGCAAACGCCAAGGACATCACTAAACGTTTATCAGATCTCATAATTCGTACAATAATTCGTTACATAGTAACCGTTTATAAATAACTTGCCTCTCACTCAATCACTTCACCATCACTGCGCATCTCCCCCAATGTCTCCACCTTTGTCCCAATCACCGATGATCATACCCATGGACTGAGGAACCTCGATCCACGGGGTGCAAAGAAGGCCATACAATGTCTGAGGTGCATAATTCTTTGACGGTGCCTTTTTGCACTGCAGTTCTTGTCTCTTGTCATTTAGCACACTGACCGTAATCTCCGTGTCTTTAAGATTGACTGGAGCAGACATTAAATAGACATCGACTTGGGAAGAAGGCTCTGTTATGCAGACATTTTCAAGATCAATAATCAACTGATTTGTGTAGGTCTTTCCTATTACACTCGGAGAATCCGATTGAAGATCGAAGTATCCGTATTTAACAAAGACCTCTTCAGGAGCAGTGATGGCAAGTTTCGTGTAATTGCCTTCATCAAGTGTTAGCCTACAAAGGATAATACATCCAAGATGCCTATACTTAAAAGATAATTTACCTCCTTCAGAAGAGCAGGCTGGCGTATACATAAAGTCATAAGCTCCAAGATGGTCCTTACTGGAAAGTCCACTCTGCTTCTGCCCATCATAGGATACTGGAATCTTGTGTCTATCAAGATAAATATTTCCTATGAAAGGGTAGTAACTATAGTATTTTGAAGCTGATTTAAATGCCCAGCCTCCACCGTCAAAGTCAGCTTTACTTTCTCCTCCAGTACCCTCAATCGCAAAATATACTTGTGATCCAGATGTCGGATAAATGCCAACGGTGTCTTTGGCTGACCAACAATACGTTATCCCACTATTACTCTCGGTGAAACTAGTTCTTGTCCTCTCTGTCTCACTATCTTCTATTACATCAAAGTTACTGATGAGAAATGAGACAGAGTTGACTCTAGACTCTTCTTTGCTTGACATATCTCCTTTGTCACAACTACCAAGCAAAAGCACTGAAATGACCGTAACGATCACAATTGAAAAGACTCTGCTCATAATAATTTAGTCAAAGCCCCCATTACCACCTATACCAGCATCATGCTCTCCAGACAACCCATCAAGGAACACATTGTTAGCCTCCAATTCAACCATCTCAACTTCCGGTGTAACGTAATAATTCAACCCTTTCTTAGGGTTTGTAACTTGTCCAATCATAATATTTGTTTTTTTTCTCTAAAATAATAGCAAGACCACCAACTATCGTTATCGTAATCTTTGACGTAAAATTACTTTGGGTAGATGGCGGTTATTGTTTTTGATCGTAACGGAACAAGAAATATTCAAGCTGGTCCGGTGAGACACCGCTCATTTTGTTAGAAATCTCTTTCATGCGGTTTACATAAGAGGTGTACTCTTCGAAACTTCCGGCACGATTACAGGTTGTTTCCTTGAAATCAGGGAAGGCCTTCAAGCTGGATCTCACTCTGGAGTCTAAAATCAAAGCGCGATTGCCTTCAACCTTATAACCAAAGAAATACAGAATTTTGCTTAGCGTGGATAATCCGATGCCTTTTTTGGCCATCATGGCTTTAAACATCGGTTTGGTCAGATTCCTGTCATTGATCTCTTCCGCAATCTCTAGAGCACTCTTGACAGCATTTCTGTGTGTAGCAGAATTTCTGTAACCTCCAGGGAAACCCCACAGAAGCACAAGGATGGCCTTGCGTGCGTTGTCTTTCTCAGCGAACACGTCTTTCCTTGAGATATGACAATAACCCTTGCCATCTTTTTCAAGTCCATCAAGAACATCACTGATTATGGGGTAATCAGAGAAAAGCTTCACCCACTTTCCATGCCGTGGATTGACCGGTATCATCTGTTCCATGGCATCCGGAATTGGGATGCGACCTTCAAACGAATAAATACTTTCCATAATATCTGGTTTTATATTAATAGATTCACTCCTATAGTCGTTTCCGTGTGGCAACAAAAAAAGTTGCCGCGTACTAAATCGTCTTACCGCGCAAATATATTCAAAGAATATCAATTCATTTGGTCCAAATCTGGTCCAAATTTGGTTCATATTTGGTCCATTTAACATGTGGGGTTCAAATAGCTCCGTTTTCGGGGGCAAAATGGCTATTCTGGCACGCGAAACTGGCTATTCATGATGATCGGGGTGCGGAATATGGTGGTTTGCACCCCACGAGACCTACTGAATAGGTTTCGGGTGCGAAAGACGGGTATTTGCACCCGCTGTGGCAGAGGGCTATCGCATTAAGAATCACAAGCGAGGCTAGAATTGACATGTATTGGAAAATATTCATTATCTTTGCTTTGTTGTCATTGATGCGCGGGGGGTCTCTCATTGCAGAATCAAGATTCAGCGCCAATCATTAACTAACTAAGGGCTATGGAGGAGAAAAGGAAAAGGTACCCGATCGGGGTGCAAACGTTTGACAAGATTATCGATGGAGGGTATCTCTACATCGACAAGACGGGTTTTGTCCACGACTTGGCGACTAATTATTCGTATGTGTTCCTCAGCAGACCACGGAGGTTCGGGAAGTCGTTGCTGTCGTCAACATTTCATAGTTACTTTGAGGGAGAGAAGGATCTGTTCAACGGACTGAAGGCTGGGAAGCTGAAGAAAGAGTGGACAACGCATCCGGTGTTCCACTTTGACATGTCCACGGCCAAGCATATGGACGAGGAGAAGTTACTCAGCGAACTGAATCTCAAGCTTTTGGAATACGAGCGTATTTACGGGAAAGTGGCTGAAGAAACGGAAGTCAACCAACGCTTTCTCGGTGTGGTTCATAGGGCGGTAGAACAGACCAGCGAAAAGGCAGTCATAATCATCGATGAATATGACGCACCGCTACTGGACGTGATGAACGATAAGGAAAGGCTAACGCCTATGCGCCAGATAATGAGAAATTTCTACAGTCCCATCAAGAGTCTGGATCCGTACCTTAGGTTCGTGTTCATCACGGGAATCACCAAGTTCGCGCAGCTCAGCATATTCAGTGAGCTAAACAATCTGATGAACATCTCGATGATGCCGGAATATTCCGCAATTTGCGGAATATCGAAGAGTGAACTTGACAACGGAATGCGAGAGCCTGTCCAAACTTTGGCCGACAGACTGGGCGTTTCGTTCGAAGAGGCGCGCGAACTGCTGAAAGACAACTACGACGGGTATCATTTCAGCGAAGAGTCCGAGGACATCTACAACCCATTCAGTCTAATGAAAGCGCTGGCCGCTCAAAGAATTGGAAGTTACTGGTTTGAGAGTGGCACTCCGACTTTCCTCTTTGAACGTCTGAAGCAGAATCCGATTGACGAGACCACATTGGACAACATGCCACTCATTCCGGAATCCGACTTCGATGTCTCACCGGAAATCAGCGACAAGGCACTTCCAATGCTCTATCAGACTGGTTATCTGACCATTAAGGAATATGATCGCGACCTGCATCTCTACACTCTTGGCTACCCGAACAAGGAGGTCAAGATTGGGTTCACGCAAGGTTTGTTGGCTCAGTACAAGAACCGGGAGATGACCGGCAGCGGATTTGTGGCTCAATTCTTCGCGGCCATGTACCACCACGACATCGACAAAGCCTTGAATCTCATGCAGTCCTACCTTGCCGGAAT
>DBKH01000107.1 GCA_002297815.1 Bacteroidales bacterium UBA755
TCGAGACTCCGTGGCGGCGCATCTTGCCTGGGTCCATCAGGATTTGATATTCCTTGATGTCTCCGCCCATCACCGCAACCTGTGCCACTCCGCCTGTCGAAAGGAGTCTTGGTCTGATGGTCCAGTCAGCTATCGTGCGGAGATCCTGCATCGAGGTAGTGTCTGCGGTCAGACCAATGATCATCAGCTCACCGAGGATGGAAGCCTGAGGGCCGAGGGTCGGATTACCTACATTTTCTGGAAGGTCTGCCCCCACCATCGCGATCTTTTCGGAAACTATCTGACGGGCCTTGTAAATGTCTGTTCCCCAGTCAAATTCGATGTTCACGATCGAGAATCCGGTCGCTGAGGAAGAGCGAACCCTTCGTACGTTGGTCGCTCCGTTGACAGCGGTTTCGATAGGGAAGGTCACGAGCCTTTCAACCTCTTCGGGAGCCATTCCCTCGGCCTCTGTCATCACCACGACCGTCGGAGCGTTCAGATCCGGGAACACATCGACTTCCGTGTGCATTGTTGAATATACTCCCGCAACAAGGCAGAGCGCAGCGATCACAAGGATCACCATGCGGTTGTTGAGCGAGAACCGTATGATTCCATTCAACAGTCCGTTTTCGTGTTTGAGCTGTTCCATAGGCCTAATGACTGTGTGAGTGACCCGCTGGAGCGGCAACGACAGAGGCCAGCTTGACCTGGATGGCACCGGTGGCGACAACAACTTCTCCCTCCTTTAATCCGCTCTTAACCAGAACTCTCTGACCGTCAGACTGTCCGAGCTTGACCTCACGCTTGAAAAATCCGGTCTCGTCATTTTGGACGAAAACATAGTGGATGCCCTGATCCTCGACAACAGCGCTGATTGGAACACTGATGGCCTTAGAGGAGTTCGAGGATTTTAGGAATATGTCAACATAGGATCCGGCAATCAAATCTCCCTTGTTGTCAAACTCGAATGTGACGGGAATATAATAGTCTCCGTCAGAGGCCTTTCCGTAGCCGAGCAACCTGCCGCCAAGTTCTTTCAGATTATAGGAGGTTTTGCTGTAGGAAGTGGTGAAGTTCGCGTCCTTAAGCCCGCTGAGCAGACCATAGTACTTTTCGGACACATCAGCGCGGAGTTTCAATCTCTTGTTTTGGCTGACAACAGCGATTGGAGTGCCGGTTTCCACATAGTCTCCTTGGTTGACGTTCAGTTTCTTGATAAATCCACCAAGCGGGGAAGTTACATTGACACTTCCGTCCTTTGAAGTACTTGAAGCCAGAGCCTCGTACTCGGCCTTAGCCTGCTCGAAAGCAAGCTTGCTTTGATCCAAGTGACTTTCGCTGACAATGTTGTCCTTGCTAAGCTGGACATCTCGTTCATATTCCTTTTTGGCAGCCTCATAAACTGCTTTCGCCTTTGCAAGCTGGTCGCCACCACCGAGATCCTTGGAGGAGATTGTCGCGATGAGAGAGCCTTTGCTCACAGCTGATCCTTCGGCCAATTTTCCGAAGCTGATGACACCGGAAGTCTTTGCAACAACGGTCATTTCGTCTCCCATAGAAGAGAGAATCTGCCCGCTTGTGTGGATTACTTCGGCAAAATCCTCGACGGACACAGTGTCGGTCGTGATTCCGAATGTCTTCTGGCGTTCAAGGCTCACCTCGATTTCGTCATTGTGGCTGTGACCCTCGTGGCCGTGTTCTCCGGCTTTGTGATTGTGCCCTTCATGCCCATCGGCCTCGCCATGTCCGTGGTCGTGATCATGATTATGTTCTTCGCAAGCCTCTGTCCCGTGATTGTGACCTTCATGTTCATGGTCGTGTCCCTCGTGATGGGAATGGCTGCCGCATCCCGCCAGAATCGCGCAGGACGCCATTAATAATAGTATCGTTTTCTTCATTTTGATTGTTATTTCATTTGCGGTGCGTAAACCCCTATGATTCACGCACAAATGGATCTAAATCCGACCCTCGTGCGTAACTATAGCTTTTCTACGCACGAATTCAAGTATCATTAATACTATGCTGCTACAGGTGGGGCATTGGACGCCACTGAAGACACAAGTGGCTGTAGGATGATAGGTATGGAGTCCCCGGAAGCATATTCAATGATAGAGCTTTCGAGGTTGACGGTCAATAGGTTGGAAAGAATGGCCAGAATTGGGAATATGCTTGCTTCTTCTATGCCAAAGTCTTGATAGTTAATATGAAGCCTTTCTGACGGGCAGTATTGTTTGTGTGCCACGCAATGGCTTTCGTCTTGATTGTGGTTCGCGTCCGAATGGTGTGTGTGTTCATCGTCACAGCAACCGTCCATCTCACAAATCTCCTCCACGATGCAGATCATAGTCTCATGGTGATGGTGCGGCAGCACCGTCGCCAGCGTCACCATCATCATCGCCAAGAAGATCGGCACTATGGACAGTTTTCTCAACATATTGCCATTCGAACTATCGTGCAAATTTAGCAAATCTTTTTAATTGATGCTCAAATTGCCGGATGGTGTCTCAACGTAGATGTTAGTGATTGTAGTATTATTGGCATTTATTTTGAGCCCTAATGCAACTATAGTCAATATTATAAAGATAATTCTTCTCATTTTTATATCAATTTATAAGTTGGTCTAATTTGTCTATTCCTATGAATACGTCAGCATTATCTAAAGGATACAATTGCCCCGTATATGTTACACTCGTGCAAGCATATGTTCCACTGATTCTAACCTCACAGTGATTTGCGTTTTTCGTAAGGGTTATTCTGACTTTGGCAACTAATCTTTTAGTTAGCTTCATTTCGAAGATAGTTTCCCCTTTCTTTGTCGTCTTTACCCTAAATCCGGATACTTTGCATTTGAATGTGTCGCATTCAGTGCCGTAAGTTTGTAATACGGCCTTATCTTCATTAAGAAGAATAAAGTTGGTTTGTGGATCACAACCTTTGATGATGCCTTTGTTTTCGTAAATGCTGCGATCGAATTTAATGACAAATGCCTTGTTTTTTAATGCATCCAACGCTTGCTGATGTTTGATGCTATCAATCGCTTCAGTCAAAGCCTTTATTGAGTCCCTTTTGCTGCTCCTCTTGTTTTTCTGCGCCATCATTGGGCTAATGGACAAAAATAGCATAAGTATCAATAGTAGAATCTTTTTCATAATAATTGAGTTTATCTGTTGCTATTAATTTCATTGATAATGTATGGGAGTAGTTGCGGCTGAGCCCTGAGCGACATCATATAGTTCTGGTATTCAGCAGGAATGGTCTTCCAAAGACTTAGAAACTGCCGGTAATCGTCAACGTCCAAGTTGGAATATGCGTTGGCCTTGATCCATTCGGACAATGTCATAGATCTGCCATTCTTTAGATCCGCCTTTGCATATTTCATGTTAAGAGCCATTTCAGTATTACCCTCTCCTCCACCGGCAAAACAGACATAGTCCATTATTTAAAATATAATTATTTCAAAATAATTATGTTACCAACATCTCCTTTCTCGGTAGGAGTATAGACCGTGAAACATAGCGTTCGATTGTCCAGTTCGTTTCGTGTGGGTCAAGTGTTCATTGGGTTTGATGTTATTAGTTTGTTGCAAGATATGAATATATTTTCACATATGCAAATATGGCTGCCATAGAGTATTTTTCTATGGCGGCCATATTTCAGTGTTCAATTAGAGGAATGGTAAAGAGCGTCAAGCCTTTGTGGAGAGGTACTCGTCAATGGCAGTGGCGGCTTTGCGGCCAGCGCCCATCGCCAAGATGACTGTGGCGGCACCGGTGACTGCGTCTCCACCAGCGAATATGCCTTCTCTGGTGGTGCGGCCTTCGGCATCGGCCTCAAGACCTCCTCTGCGTGTGGCCTGAAGTCCTTTGGTTGTGTTGACGATCAGCGGATTAGGTGCGGTACCTAGAGCCATAATGACGGTCTCGGTCGGAATCTCGAATTCTGAGCCTGGAATCGGGACAGGGGAGCGGCGACCGCTGGCGTCAGGCTCACCGAGTTCCATCCTTATGCACTTGATGGCCCTTACCCAGCCCTTCTCGTCACCGAGAATCTCGACCGGGTTGGTCAGCATCTGGAAATCAATGCCTTCTTCCTTGGCGTGGTGCACCTCCTCCTTTCTGGCAGGAAGTTCGTTCTCTGTACGACGATAGACAATTGTTGTCTCTGCACCGAGTCTCAATGCAGTCCTTGCAGCATCCATCGCCACGTTTCCGCCACCTACAACGCAGCATTTCTTTCCTGCATGGATCGGGGTCAGATAATCCTCTCTGAAAGCCTTCATAAGATTGTTTCTTGTGAGGAACTCATTGGCTGAAAAAACACCGTTGAGGTTCTCGCCTGGGATGCCCATGAACTTAGGAAGTCCGGCTCCTGTGCCGACAAACACGGCTTTGAAGCCTTCTTTGTCCATCAACTGGTCGATAGTGACTGTCCTTCCAACAATTACATCTGTTTCTATTTTGACACCTAGTGCTTTGACCGAGTCAATTTCGCGCTTGAGGACAGTGTCCTTTGGAAGTCTGAACTCCGGGATTCCATATTCAAGGACACCTCCGGCTTTGTGAAGAGCCTCGAAGATGGTGACATCGTAGCCTTTTTTGGCGAGGTCGGAGGCGCAGGCTAGGCCGGCAGGGCCGGAACCGATGATGGCTACCTTGGTGCCTTCGGTCCCTTCGACAGGCTCAGGGACCGAAGACTTTGGCTCAGCGGTCGAGCCGGTCACTGAGCTTGCCGAAGTGCCGGTGCTGCTCTCTGCAGTGTGGTCAGCCACAAACCTTTCCAATTTACCGATGGCCACAGGCTCGCCCTTGACCCCAAGGATGCAGCTCCCTTCGCACTGGCTTTCCTGCGGGCAGACACGTCCGCAGACTGCCGGAAGTGAGGAATCCTCGGCAATGATAGCTGCCGCAGCGCTAATGTCACCGACCGCGACCTTCGCGATGAAATCAGGAATCTTTACACTTACAGGACAAGCCTGAACACAGCGAGGATTTTTGCAGTGAAGACAGCGCGAGGCCTCGGTGGTCGCCTCCTCAAGGTTGTAGCCGTAGCAGACTTCGTCAAAATTATGTGCGCGAACCTTAGGATCCTGTTCGCGGACAGGTACTCTTGGTATTCTCTGTGCCATTATATTCCCATTTTAGTTTTTTCTTCTGCCTCTTCGGTCTTGTACTGCCCAAGACGTCTCATAGCCTCATCGAAATCAACATCGTAGCCGTTGAACTCCGGCCCGTCCACGCAGGCGAACTTTGTCTTCCCCGCCACAGTCACGCGGCAGGCTCCGCACATTCCGGTGCCGTCCACCATCAGCATGTTGAGGCTAACGTCTTCAGGAATGCCGAGCTTCTTGCAGGTGAGCGTGCAGAACTTCATCATGATCATCGGGCCGATGGACACGGCCTGAGTATATTCCTTACCCTCGCTGACTAGTTTTTCAAGCAGACCGGTAACCATTCCGTGGAATCCTTCTGAACCGTCATCAGTACAGAGATAAAGGTTGTCACATGCTGATGCAAGTTCTTCTTTGTAAATCAACAGGTCCTTAGTCTTGGCACCGATGATGACATCAACGGCTATGCCCCTTTCGTGCAGCCACTTAGCCTGCGGATAGACAGGAGCGGTACCGACACCACCGGCAATGAATATGTACCTTTGGCCTTTCAGTTCATCTTCTGTCTTGTCAACGAAAGCCGAAGGGTTACCTAACGGGCCAACGACATCGCTGAAAAATTCTCCCTCGGCCTTTGAGATGATCGCAGCTGATGATGCACCAATGAGTTGGGTGACAATCGTCACCGTGCCGGTTTCCCTGTTGTAGTCACTGATGGTAAGTGGTATTCGTTCGCCCTTTTCATCGGAGCGAACAATTAGGAATTGCCCCGGCTTAGCTGCCTCAGCAATTCTTGGAGCCGACACTACCATCTTGCAGATGTTTGGAGTCAGCATCACTCTTTCAAGAATCTTGAACATAAGCTTTCTTAGTAAATAGCGTTATTAAATGTAGCGGGCAAATGTAGGAAATTAAGTCGATATTCCCAATTATTCTAGAAGATAGCCAAGGCAACCGCATCGAAATACTTCTGCTCAATCTCCTTCTTACCTACTTCTCCGGCTGTGAGGTCTCATCGGCTTGCTTCTCCTTGTACTTGAAACGGCGGATCTTGTGGGTCGCGGTCTTCTCGAAGTTGTCCTTCATCGCCTCGACCTCACCGATCTTGGACTGCTTGCTGACGTGTTTGTTGACATATTCAAGAACAGCCTGCTTCATAGACTGGAGGTTGTCGAAGAATTTGTCCTCGCGCTCCTGGTTCCAGTCCAGCACATTGTCATCGAACTTGACAAGCGCGACAAGCTTGCCGTTCCTTTCGACCACAAGGGACTCGTTCACACCGCTGAATGTGTTGATCACCTGTTCGATCTCCTCCGGGTAGATGTTCTCTCCGGAAGGCCCCACGATCATATTCCCAAGCCTTCCCTTGATGTAGTAGCGGCCCTTTGAGTCCTGGCACGCAAGATCGTTGGTGCGGAACCACCCGTCGTCAGTGAGCACGGAGCGGGTTCTTTCCGGATCGCGGTAGTAGCCCAGCATCACGTTGTCTCCTTTGGCGACGATCTCGCCCTCACCGGTTTCAGGGTTCACGTTCTGGAGCTTGACCTCCACGTTGTAGGC
>DBKH01000034.1 GCA_002297815.1 Bacteroidales bacterium UBA755
AGTCGCTGTTCTCTCTTGAGCAGTACGACAAGAGCGTGCTTACTGACAGCAATATATTTGTATTCTATGATGTCAGGTCAATCCTTCAGGATGCGTATGAAGGTGCCAACATTATTGACAGTTTCATTGAGGCTTGGCACAATAACTACGATCTTCTCTTAAACTCAAAAAGGTTGACTAATTTTGACTTTACCCCGTCTCATCCCACAAACTATAACAAGTGGGGTAAAGACTGGTAGTTTATCTTATGTATATCATTAACACATTCAATATTAACATGTCTCAGATAGGAGCGGTATTTATCAGAGACACTTTCTCAAAAGAATTATCATGAAAGTTTTCAAAAAATTTCTGCCTTCGATTTTGATATCCGCACTTGTCTTTGCAGGATGTCAGGAATACGATGACACCGAGATAACCAGCAGGGTTGACAACCTCGAATCACAGGTCGCGGAGCTGAAAGCTCTCGTTGAGAAGTTGAACAGCAACCTGACCTCTTTGGTCACGGCAGTGGACGCTCTGAACAACCAGGACGAGATCGTCTCTGTCGAGAAACTACCCGCCGGCAACGGCTACACTATCACATTCAGGAAATCCGGCACAATCACCGTTTACAATGGAGAGAAAGGTCTGGACGGAAAGAATGGTACAGATGGAACAGATGGCAAATCCCCTGTCATCAGCATCCGGCAGGACACTGACGGCAAGTACTACTGGACACTTGACGGCGAATGGCTTCTGGTCAACAACCAGAAAGTCCCGGCGACCGCTGAGGTGACGGTTCCAAAGATCAAGGTGGAAGACGGCAAGTTCCTGTTCTCCACCAACGGAACCGACTGGACAGTCATAGGTGATGCCGGCACTTCCGGAATCGGTCTCATAAAGAACGTTCGTGAGGACAATGAGAACAACACCGTCATCATCGAACTCTCTGACAGGGAAATTGTGATTCCGAAAGGACAAAGTTTCGCGCTCGTGATCAAGACCGACGAGATCGGAATCAAGGCCGGAGAGACCGTCAGCGTGGACTATTCCCTCGTCGCGGCGGAGAACGCCATCGTGAAAGTCCTTCCGGAGAATGGCTACACAGTCACTGTCAATCCTGCATCCGGCACTCAAGGCACACTTGGAATCACAGCACCTTCACCAGTCGTCAACGCTTCCATCCTCGTGGTGGCTGTAAACGGAAACGGTGTGATGTCCGGGAAGATTCTGACTGTCAGCGAAGGTAAACTCGAAGTGAAGGCTGACGCGACTCCTGTCTCTGCGGACGGAGGATCCGTGACAGTTCAGATCACAACGAACCTTGACTACGAAGTCGTTATCCCGGAGACTGCGAAGTCGTGGGTGACCCTTGTGCAGACAAAAGCCTTGCGCACGGACAAGGTTACATTTTCTGTCGCTCCCAACACGGAGGCAAGCCAGAGGGCCGCAGAGATCGAAGTACGTGTGGATGGCGCTAAGGTTCAGACATTCAACATTGTACAACAGGCTAAAACGGTTGTACCTGAAACTTGGAACAAAGCAAATTTATCATCATTCTATCCTACAGATGATTTTAACTATGCATCTGCACAACCGGAGGATAGAACATCCTCCGATAATTGGCAAGGTACTCAGATTTTGCTCTATAATCCATCCAAATTCTACACAAAAGAACCTCGCGCTATAATAGGACTTAGTGGAGCCCCTGATGCTTTAGGTAAATTAATATCACCTTTGCTTTCTGGTGAATGTACTACTCTAAAGATTGAATATGGATATCACTTTATGGCTACTATGTTGCCGTCAGGCATTTCTTTTAATGTAAAAATCACAGATCAATCCTCATCAAGCATACTAATGGATAAAAATGTGATTTTTGACAGGAGTGATGACACTGCTTTCAAAAATGCACGGAATCAAGTCCAATCTGTAATGTTTGAAAACCTATCCATATCAGGAAACTTTACAATATCAATAACCAACAATGGTCCTTCTGGGAGCGGTAATAAAATCAGGGACGTTGTTGATATTCTTAATATTTATTGGAAGTAATAACACTAAAAAAGTTTGTTATGTTAAAACATTTTCATTTTCTCGCTATTTCAGCGATGATTTGCAGTGCAGTATCGTGCAACCAAATCGAACCTCTTCAGGCGACATCGGAACAAGTTGAAGAGACACAAGTGACAACAAGGGCTTATGACGATAAGTCCCCGACCATCGCCGTGTATGTAGAAACGAATGATGTCAATCCCCTCAACGCAGGTGACTACAAGATGTCAGACGGTTCAACATTCATCGACATCGTAGAATTGTTCGCTTCCAACATCCATAAGGATGGCAACGGTGACCCGACCCTGTACCTCAATGACAAGCTCACCAACGTCCTTGAGAATGGAGGCGCGGCCACTTACGTAGCACCTCTTCAGGAAAAGGGTATCAAGGTCCTCCTCACAGTCCTTGGTGACTGGCAGGGAATAGGTGTGGCGAATATGACCGACGCTCAAAGCACAAAGTTCGCCACCATCCTTGCCTATGCTGTCAACAAGTACGGTCTTGACGGAATTGGTTTTGACGATGAGTACGCCAGCTACAGCGGTTCGCTCGTGTCAAACTCTTATGCCCAGATCATCAAAAAACTTCACGCCCTGATGCCGTCTGACAAACTCATCACCGTTTTCGATTGGGGTAACACAGATCAGATTGATGCCGAAGCCTCAGCCTGCATTGACTATGCTTATCACGGATATTTCGGAAGCTACAACACTTCAAGTGACATTACCGGAATGACTACAGCCAAGTGGTCTCCATTATCTCTCAATCTTGGAAACTACAATTCAACATCAAGCGTACAAAGTTATGCCAGCAGGGCTCTTGAGAATGGTTATAGTATTCTAATGTGCTTCAATCTAAGGACAAGGAATGACCGTGATCCTCTCTCTGTCTTCCAAGCAATATCAAATGGTGTTTATGACGGAGACGAGATCTCTTGCTCAAATGGTAACAGAGCCAGAACCGCTGGTTCCGTAGCATCTGGTTATACCATCACATATGAGATGGCCCAGTAACTTGAAGCAAGCTTAAATAAAGGGATAGGGCAGCAACCGCTCCTTGCCCTATTCCTATCAATCCATCTCAAGGGAAGATATGACCCTTTCATATTCCATCCCCTCCCACACATCACCACGGCACAATGCACCCATTGCCCGTGGTGATTTTTATTATTCCCGAGTCATCAACATTCCCACCGTGGCGCTCTCCGGTGACAAAATCCCGCCAAAACGCTCCTCCAGAGGAACAGACGCCCCTCTGTGGCATCATTTTAAGCCAAAATCGTCTCCCTTCAGCCCCTTGGTGGCAGGCAAGTGCTGGTGCAAAGTGATGATTTTAATGTAGTTGATTCCGCAAATGGTATCTTCCCGCATAGGCTTATCTATCCCAATGTTTGAAACAAGCAATATTACTTCAACACTCGTCCATAATCTCTCAATAGTAAATGCAACTCATTCAATGTCAAGGAGTGGCAGACAACACATTGATTATTGAATAGTTAACACTTTACCTTAAGCATCAAACCGCCAAAGACAATCAGTTAAAATATTCATTAACAA
>DBKH01000082.1 GCA_002297815.1 Bacteroidales bacterium UBA755
TTTTTCTCCGGACAGTAGTGAATATAAATAGGGAATTAGAAGTAGAAAGTCAAGTAGGTTCTTGAAAATTTATGAAAAAACATGGGAAAATTTTCGTGACGAACTGTTGTATGGCTATATGAGAGATGCTTCCACAGTGGTATTTATCGGGATTACAGAGAAAAGTAAAAACAATTTTACTCCCCTGTTATGGTCAATGACCGTCATCGTTAGTAGAATCATCCTATCAAAAATGGACATTCTAAATCCGGTTCCGCATCATAGGTTTTGTGTCATTATAATCTAAAAGATTAGACGGACACAAAATCGTGTTCTGTTTATGGTCGTATCAAAGATTATTTTGATACACTTGCACTTTTGATACGGATTTCTTAGATTTGCCAAAAGTAATATTATTAACAATAGTACCTCCTAAGTACATTTTGGATTTTTCGGGTCAGGTATGACGAAACGCAATGCCCATATTTTCTCTAAATCTTCCAAAAGTTCGTTCGAGAAAAGGACGGTTGGGGGTACAGAAAATACAAAAATCTGAAGCACCTTTGAGTTGTGCTGAAAGTTCTTACTAAGCATAGCGTTGCTGGAGGATGCCACAAGGATATCTTCGGTCAGGAGCACCGTTGCATGGAGGACATGGTGGCCCTTTACCCGGATAGGGCGCGCGAAGCGCGTAGGCCACCATGTCCTCCATGCAACGGTGCCAACGCAAGGTAAATCATTGTATGATCCTTCATTTTCATAGGAATAAATAACATCCTCTCTATGTCTAAACGCAACACATTTAGTGTCAATGAGTGGCGGAAAATAAATTGATTATCACGTAGTTAACATTTTGTCTTAAGCGTTAAATCGCTAAAGACTAGTGGCTATAATATTCATTAACAATGATTTATAAATCACGCTGGAAAACCCTTTCTACTTGTGGCTAGACATTGAGCCGCATCATCGACCTCTGGTCAGGGAACAGACTAAAAGTTGAGAGGTTGAACGACAATATTGCCGCAAAGTGTCGTCGAATCCCTCCATTTGTCGGTTTTGAACGACATTATAGTCTAAGAATGTCATCCTTTCCATCCGGCACCGGAATGTCAACCCGTATTCATGCGCCTTGCTGTCCCATGTCTGGGTACGCGCTGATTCAGAGGTTGCATCGCTTCGCTCCAGAAGGTGCGTATTTTGGAATATAAATGTCGCTCCGGCAGGCTCGACAAATATGTCCTTATGTCGATGAGCTTACCGGAGCGGTTTAAAGTCAATTCGGAATGACTACTTGCACCAACGGTCGAGCCAGTCGAAGAAACTGCGGTGCCAGAATAGGGCATTCTGAGGCTGGAGAATCCAGTGGTTTTCCTGCGGGAACACTATGAGCTTGGAAGGAACTCCCATCATTTGTGCAGCATTGAAGGCTGCCATGCCCTGATCGTACGGAATTCGATAATCCATCATACCATGGATGCAGAGGATAGGAGTGTGCCACTTGGTGACGTTTAGGTCAGGCGAATTTGAATAGTGGCGTTTGGCTTTGGCGGCATTGCTCCATGGAGAACCTGCCTGCTGGATGCCACCGAAAGTCATGCCGTCACCGCGTGGACCCTTCTCGCCAGCTGTGTAAGAATATTCAGAAAGTCCACCGTTGTCGAAGTTCGGGAACCACATCTCCTCGGTTTCGTAGTACATGTATTTCTCATCGAATATTCCCGCGTGAGCGATGAAACAGTCATAGACATTGCCGTGGATTCCAGCCATGTAATAAACACTGAATCCACCATATGATGCGCCACAGCCTGCAAGTTTGCCTACGTAAGGCTCTTTCTTGAGTTCCTTGGCTGCACTGAGGTAGTCTTGCATGTTCTGTCCAATGTAGTCTCCACTGATTTGTTCGCACCATTCTTGGCCGAAGGCTGTTGTGCCTCGACGGTTCGGAAGAATGACAATATAACCTTGGTTCGCCATCAGGCGGTAGTTCCAACGATAGCTCCAGCCTTGGCTTAGAGTTCCCTGTGGACCGCCAAGGAATATCTCAATAGCAGGATAGACTTTAGTAGAGTCGAATTGAGGAGGATATAGAACCCATGTGAGCATCTTTTTGCCGTCCGTGGTCTTGATCCAACGCTCACGTGTCTCGTAGGCGGTCAACTGACCGATGATGCCACCGTTCTCATCCGTGATTCTGCTGAAAGATCCGTTGGCCTCGTTCACAGCCACCAGCTCAGTAGGAAATTCCATCGAACAGTAGCTTGCGAGAAGGGTACTGTCAACAATTGCGAACGGAGAATTGAAATCGAACCATGCATCGTCTGGGGTGATTCTTTTAATCTGAGCATCGGCTACCTTTACATTGCAGATTGCTTGAAGCCCTTCAATCAGTGAGTTGAAATAGATGCTTTTTGAATCTGAACTCCATACAATTCCGCTTGCATTGTACTTGAAATCTGACGTAAGATCGCGGATTTCGTTGATTTGAGGGATGGCAATTTGGCCCTCTGTAGAGCTTTCAGTGTCTGAGAGGTCTGCAACCATAAGACGCACTTTGTCAGCCTCGTACCCGTTACGTGCCATGCTAAGCCAAGCGATGTGCTTTCCGTCTGGACTCCATACCGGATCGGTGTCGTAGCCTCCAGCCATCGGAATACGCACGGTCTCGCCTGTCAGGATGCTGTAGATGTAGATCTCTGTGTCCGTCGAGAAGGCATATTCACGCCCCGTCTCGACCTTTTTGCAGGAATATGCCACGTAGCGACCATTAGGGCTCCAGCAAAGCTGCTCAATGCCGCTCAGAGGCTCCATGGGCAACTCGTATTTCCCTGCGCCCTCCGCGAGGATATTCAAGGAATTGTTTTCTGTGATCTCTCCACCAAGTGGAGCTACGTAGGTCTGTGGCCTTTCGGTCGTCCAATGATCCCAATGACGGTACATAAGATCTTCAGTGACATAGGCTTGTGCTTTGTCTAGCTTCTGATCGAAATCCTTCGGGGTCTTCACTGCTCCAGGAATAGTGCTGGTGTAGAGAACCTGCGACTGGTCCGGGCTGAGGGTAAATTCTCCGATCCCTGCTTCAACTTTGCTGAGTTGATTTCTTGTAGAGAGTGAGGTTTTCCCGTCAGTAATGCTAATGGACGCATTGTAAAGCTGCCCACCTTGAATGAAGTAGATTGATTTCCCATCCAGACTCCAGCGAGCATTGCTTACGCTCTTGCCATCACTTGTCAACTGAACCTTGTCCCCGAAAGCAAGATTTCCGTTTTCGCCCTTAAGAACTTCCGTCAGAAACAAGTTTCTGCAAGAACGATTTTCTTCAATTGATGTGTAGCTTACTCCGTAGAGTATCCAATGCCCATCCGGTGACAATTGGGGATCTGAAAGACGTCCCAATGACAGAAGTACTTCCGGTGTCATCCTTCCGTCTTCAATCTTGATGTCAGATGGCCCGATGTAGGCCGCATCGACAGTCACTTCATTTTTTGGTTCGCAACTCATCATTGTCAATAGTGTCGTTGCCATCATGGCTAACTTGCTTGTTGTGTTCATAAATGTTTGTGTATGAATTATATGCTCTTTTAATTTCGTCCCTTACATCATTTCTAACTTCTTCAGGCTCCAGAACCTCAAGCCTTCCTGCGTGGCGGCAAAATTCCATCGTAAGGTTCCTGTTGGGGATCACACGGATTCTGAATATTCTCCCACCTCCTTTGGCCGGACCTTCTTCTGTCTGAGATTTGTGAATTGGCAGATCTAAGATGTAGCGTGCCTCTTCGTCAGTCACTTTAAAGCGAATAGTAACAGGCTTTTGTCCAACCTCAGGGAAGAATATTCCAAAACTTTGGCTAAAGATATCCTCCACATCGAAGTCTTTGGGCATCTTGAACATGCAGTCAGTCAGCGTAAGTGACAAGATCCTGTCCAGACCATAAACACGCCAAGCATCCCTTTCATCGTTACTGTCTGCCTCTGATGCTCTTTCGTGACAGAACGCCAAGAGATACCATCTGCGCTCATGTTCTTTGATTGCAAGCGGTTGAATATGCAGAATTTCAGTAGAGGAGGAACTGTACTTGCCATAGCATATTTCCAGTTCCTTCCCTTCTTCCATTGCCTGCATGATGGCAGTCAAGTACTTTTGCCCTGACGGGATTTCCTCTACGCTTACCCTTCCGGAGAGACGTTCCTTGCTTAGAGATAGCAAACTGTTTACAGTGAATGTGTTGACTAACCAACCAATGCTCGCGTCATTGTCCAAAACATCTTCGCTGAAAGGAATGAAGTAGCGGTTTGTCCTTCTGTTACACTCAATCTCTGCACCGAAAAGCTCTGCTACAGCGATTCTATGGTTGTTGAAAGTACGTCTTGAATATTCCTGCCCGAAATGTCTAGAATACTTGTCGCTTAGTTCCCCGAACGACAAACCCCGCTCTCCGATTGCGGAGAGCGTCTGGATGAGCCAGATGTATTTTTCGACAAGTTCCGAAATCATATTCTAATTTCTTTAGAAATTTCAAAGATAGCAAACAAAAGTTGATTTATTCAAGCAAGACAATTGATTTTCGGGATTTAGTGATTAGATTTGCATAAGAAATCATGAAACGAGGAATGAATATTATCATTAAATGCCTGTCATTATGCATTATGGCAGTGTCTCTTTTCGTCTCGTGCTCAGTGGCGGACATTGATCGTGACTTAAAGAATGCTGCTGATGCTTTTCAAATAGCGAACTACCAAGTCCTTGGTTCTGTTTGCGATGAATCCGGAGTTGGCATTGCAGGGGTGCGTGTCATTGCAGATTATAGTGTAGATGTTGTTTATCGTGCAGACACTTTGTACACTGACAAAGAAGGTCGCTTTTCCAAGTTTATTTCGATTCCCCGTGTTGACAAATTTTCCATGATATTCTCTGATGCAGAAGGAAAGTATGAGTCTAGGATTGAGAGTGTTGTTCCGGTACGTACTGAGATTTCTAACGGGCATTTCGGTGGCTCTTACATAGTCTCGATTGATGTGAGTCTGAAAAAGAAGTGATTACCAAGCCTGGAATCATGCTTCTGTTTTGAAAAGTCGTGCTGCTTTCTTATCTTCGCAATATTAACGGCAAGCAATTGCCTACTTGCGATAGTTGAACATGATAAGAAACAAGTTGGACACAGATGTGCAGTTTTTGCCTGGAGTGGGGCCTAAAAGAGCCTCACTACTGAAATCTGAACTCAACGTTTCCACTGTTGGTGATCTTCTACGTACCTACCCTTTTCGCTACATCGACCGCAGTTCCATTCAATTGATTTCGGAAATCCAGTCATCAAGTGCCTACGTTCAACTTCTAGCCCAAGTCGTTACTTCCCAAGTCACAGGCAAAAAATTGAGTGTCATGGTCAAGGACCAGAGTGGGATGATGGAACTGGTTTTCTTTCGGGGAATCAAATATACCTACGATCGTCTGAAACCTGGGTCCGTTTTTCTGTTTTTCGGCAAGCCTAATCAATTCAACGGTCGTTTCAACATGGTGCATCCTGAAATTGACAATCCTCCCACCGAAGGTTCTGTCGGCTTTTCCGGAGTGCTTACTGGTGTCTATAACTCGACTGACCGGCTTCGCAACGGAGGGGTGACTGGCAAGGTGATGAACCGTCTGATGGCCGAGGCGATAGAAATGGCGATAGGCGATGTGGAGGAAACATTACCTGAATATGTTCTCAGAGAAAAAGGCCTTGTTCCTCTTAAATACGCTATTAGAAATGTTCATTTTCCTTCTGATCAACTGGCCCTTGAAAAGGCGCGCTATCGGCTCAAATGGGAGGAACTATTTCTGTTGCAGTTATCTTTACTTAAGCATAAATATGTCCGCAGCCGTTCTGCGGTTGGAATCCCGATGCCGAAAGTAGGTCCGGCATTCAATGCTTGCTTTGACGCTTTGCCTTATGAGCTTACAGGTGCGCAGAAACGTGTGATAAAGGAGATTCGTGCGGACATTATGAGCGGACATCAGATGAATCGTCTGCTTCAAGGCGATGTCGGGTCGGGAAAGACGATGGTTGCTGTCCTTTCCGCCCTTATTGCTGTGGGAAATGGCTATCAAGCCTGCATCATGGCTCCAACGGAAGTTTTGGCACAGCAGCATTTTGCCAACATCTCCAAGTATTTGGCTCCGACTGGCGTACGATGCGAATTATTAATAGGTTCTACAGGAAAGGCGGCCAGGAGGCCAATCCTTGAGGGTTTGGCTGACGGTTCTGTAGGAATAATAATAGGAACCCATGCATTAATCGAAGATTCTGTTGTTTTTAGGAATCTAGGCCTTGCTATCATAGACGAACAGCATCGTTTTGGGGTTGATCAAAGGGCAAGGCTTTGGGCTAAGGGTGCAGGTGGGATTCCTCCACATGTTCTTGTGATGACTGCGACACCTATTCCAAGGACATTGGCTATGACATTCTACGGAGATCTTGATGTCTCTGTGATTGACGAGATGCCTCCGGGAAGGAAACCTATTCAGACGATGCTGATTGGGGAGGGGAAACGGCCTGCTTTGTACAATTTCATGAAGAAGGAGATTGCAGCTGGACGTCAAGTGTTCATTGTCTATCCTTTGATATTCGAGAGCGAGAAACTTGATTATCAGAATCTTGAATCTGGCTATGAGACGATTGTCTCCAAGTTCCCGTTTCCGCCATACAAAGTTGCAATTGTCCATGGGCAGCAGACTAGCGAGGTGAAGCAGTTCAACATGGATGCTTTTTCCTCTGGCCGTGCAGACATTCTTGTGTCCACGACAGTAATCGAAGTCGGGGTTGATGTTCCGAATGCTTCCGTGATGGTGATAGAAAGTGCGGAGAGATTCGGCCTTGCACAACTCCACCAACTACGTGGGCGTGTAGGCCGAGGTTGCGAGAAATCCTATTGCGTGCTTATGCACGGCAACAAATTAAGTAAGGAGTCCCGTAAGAGACTGGAACTGATGTGTGCTACAGAGAATGGATTCGATCTAGCGGAGGAGGACATGAAAATGCGTGGGCCTGGTGATTTGGAAGGGACTCAGCAGAGTGGCCTTCCTATTGAACTTTCCATTGCGTCACTTGCGCATGACGGAGAACTTCTTTCGGACGCGAGAAGTTACGCTGAACACATTCTGGCCCATGATCAGACGTTGGAACTGCCTGTTAATGAACTTTTGGCGCGAGAACTTCGTAAAGATAAATATCTCGTACGAGACTACAGCAAGATCTCATAATCCTTTAACCTTGGATGATTCCTGTCTTTTTCTGATAGGATTATTCTGTCAGAAGGGATTTTCCAATCAATGCCTAGGTCTGGATCGTCCCAGGCGATGGCTCCCTCGGATTCTGGGCAATAGTAATTGTCACACTTATACTGAAAAATGACCTCCTCGCTTAGAACACTGAATCCGTGGGCGAAGCCTTTTGGTATGTAGAGTTGCCTATGGTTCTCCTCAGAAAGCTCGACAGCGAAGTACTTTCCGAAAGTCTTTGAACCGACTCTAAGATCTAAAGCAACATCAAGAACTTTCCCGACTACGACTCTGACCAGTTTGCTCTGAGCATGAACCCCTTTTTGAAAGTGGAGTCCTCTGACAACACCATAACTAGACTTACTCTCATTGTCCTGAACGAAGTTGACAGCGATGTGCTGCTCAAATTCCCTTTGGTTGAAAGATTCAAAGAAATACCCTCTGCTGTCTGTGAATATTCTTGGCTCTATGATGAGAAGTCCCTCAATTTCAGTTTTGATTATATTCATATATTATTCGCTTGCTATTTTGATAAGGTACTTTCCGTATTGGTTCTTGATCATTGGCTCAGCCAGCTCGCGCAACTTCTCGGCATTGATCCAGCCTTTTCGGAACGCGATTTCTTCCAAACAAGCCACTTTGAGACCTTGGCGCTTTTCGATGACTTCAATGTAGGTAGAGGCCTCAGCCAATGATTCATGAGTTCCAGTGTCCAACCATGCAAAACCACGTCCGAGTTTCTGAACTTTCAGTTTCCCCATTGCCAGAAATTTTTGATTGACAGTGGTGATTTCCAATTCACCTCTAGCCGATGGTTTGATTTCATGCGCAATTTTCACAACTTCGTTGGGGTAGAAATACAGGCCAGTCACAGCATAGTCACTCTTGGGTTCGGCAGGCTTCTCTTCGATGCTAAGGCAATTGCCGTAAGCGTCAAATTCTGCTACTCCATAGCGTTGAGGATCACTGACTTGATAGCCAAAAACGGTCGCTTTTCCCTCTTCCTCGGCTGCACGTGCTGCTTCAGAGAGTTGAGAATCAAAACCAGTGCCTTGGAATATGTTGTCACCGAGCACAAGACATGCGCAATCTTCACCGATGAAATCCTTTCCTATGATGAAAGCTTGAGCAAGACCATCGGGAGAGGGCTGTTCTGCATATTTAAAAACTACACCGAACTCGCTTCCGTCTCCCAAGAGCCTTTTGAAACCAGGTAAATCAGAAGGGGTTGAGATGATTAGAATGTCCCTGATTCCTGCTGTCATAAGAACTGAAATCGGGTAATAAACCATTGGTTTGTCATAGACAGGAAGCAGCTGTTTGCTGACACCTTTGGTAATGGGGTAGAGACGAGTGCCGCTTCCTCCGGCTAGAACTATTCCTTTCATGTTACGCGGTTTTATTTCATTCTGTTTATGCAATCAATTAGAGAATCTCGCCAATATGGGATAGAAACATCGAAGGTTTCTTTGACTTTAGTTTTATCGAGTACGGAAAATCTTGGCCTTTGTGCCCTTGAAGGATATTCCTCGGTGTGGCAAGGCCGAATGTCGCAATGATTGCCGGCTATTTCGCAGATAGCTTTGGCGAAGTCGTACCAAGAGATTGCACCCTCGTCGGAGAAATGATATATTCCTGAACAATCGAGGTGATTGTCAGTTATTATCTTGACAATCAATGATGCCAAATCCCGTGCGTAGGTCGGAGTTCCGATTTGGTCGAAGACCACTTGAATTGATTCTTTTTCTTTTGTCAGACGGAGCATAGTCTTTACGAAATTCTTGCCGAAAGGGGAATATAGCCATGCGGTTCGCAGGATGATGCTTCTGCATCCTGATTTTTCAATCTCTTTCTCTCCGGCTAGTTTGGTAGAGCCATAGACTCCGAGAGGTTCTGTAGGCCAATTCTCCTTGCAAGGCATAGGAATATTCCCTTGAAAGACATAATCTGTGGAAATGTGAATCATGGCAGCATCCCTTTCTGCTGCGACTTTTGCCAGGTTTCCAACTGCTGTGCAGTTTACGAGCATGGCAGAGGACCTGTCATCTTCCGCTTTGTCAACGTTAGTATAAGCCGCGCAATTTACGATGACGTCAATTTTCTCAGACTCACAGACAATCCTTACAGCATCAATGTCCGTGATGTCAAGGCATAAAGTCTCAACGTTTGGCAGCGAGACAATGTCAGAGAAGAGATAATTGTCGCGACTGTCGGCAACAGCATACCTAAGTTCTGTTCCGAGTTGGCCGTTAGCACCTGTTACAAGAATATTCATAATCAAAACCACTGGGCTTTCACAAGTTTATGCCCACCTTCACAAATTTAAACAGAAATCCTACCGAATCAAAATAATATTCAAGTTCTTTTCCAACTGTGATGAGTGTTTTGTATCTTTGCGAGTAATGATTGAAAAATAAGAATTTTATATGATAATTGATTCTCAACTTCTTGATAATTTGACTATTGAGGCAAGACGTTCTCCAAGGCTTAGGATGAACTATGATCTTAGAAATTCTTCAAGTGATAAGTCACAGAGGATGATGAACGCTCTGGAACCTGGAACTGAAATTCCTGTTCACAGGCACACTCAATCCTCAGAAACCGTTGTGGTGATTAGAGGAAGCATCCGGCAGAATTTTTACGATGACGATGGTTTCTTGACAGAGTCAGTAATTTATAGGGCAGGGGACCCGGTCTCAATCTGTGTTGTTCCTGTGAACACATGGCATAATTCCGAATCCTTGGAACCGGGTACTATAATATTCGAAGCAAAAGATGGTGCCTACGTGCCTCTTGGGGCGAGTGATATTCTTGTTGTGAAGTAATTGACATTTAGCGTATTAATTATATGTGGATATTCTCTAAAAAACATAATCTGAAAGACATCGGGGTGTTTCAAGGATTAACTGATTGTCATTCCCACATCCTTCCGGGTGTTGACGATGGGGTTAAAACCATGGATGAGTCTCTGGCCATACTTGACCGTTACGAACAATTAGGCATGAAAACGGTGTGGCTCACACCGCACATTATGGAAGATGTTCCAAACAAGACAGATGACCTCAGGGCACGCTTCGAGACCCTTCTTCAAAACTATAAAGGAGGACTTACACTCCATCTTGGGGCTGAGAACATGATTGACAACCTTTTTGAGGAACGTCTTAAGGATGGGGATCTATTGACTGTCGGTTCAGAGCATGACCGCCTTTTAGTTGAGACTTCTTATTTTACGCCTCCTTATGGCTTTTATGACATCTTAGAGACAATTAAAACCAAAGGCCTTTTCCCAATTCTGGCTCACCCGGAAAGGTACATCTATATGTCTGAAAAAGACTATGACAGGCTGAAATCAATGGGAGTATTGTTTCAGATGAATCTTTTTTCTTTGGTTGGGCTTTATGGTGAGCGAGCTAAGAAAGTCGCAGGAGAACTGCTGAAGAAAGGTTACTATGACTATGCCGGAACCGACATCCACACTATCCGGATTCTAAATCATTGCCTAGAGGAAAAGATTGCTCAAAAGGAACTTTGCGATTTTAAGGATTTGTGAGAATAATGTAAATTATCTTATTATTTGAAAGAGATTTTTGAATATTTAAGATTTTTCGTAACTTGTAGCCAAAATAATACAAAAACTATAAACCGCTACGAGTTATGTCAGATAAGAAACTTCTTTTGGGTGACGAGGCTTTAGCCTTGGGAGCATTGCATGCAGGCCTTTCAGGTGTGTATGCCTATCCAGGCACTCCTTCGACTGAAATTACGGAATATATCCAGTCACACCCACTTACGAAAGAGCGCGGAATCCATTGCGAATGGTCTTCTAACGAGAAAACTGCAATGGAGTCTGCGCTTGGCGTTTCATATTCAGGTAAAAGGGCCCTCGTGTGCATGAAGCATGTTGGAATGAACGTATGTGCCGATGCTTTTGTTAACTCCGCTGTCACTGGAGCCAATGGTGGCCTCGTGGTTGTGGCCTGCGATGACCCATCTCAGCACTCTTCCCAGAACGAACAGGACTCCAGATTCTATGCTGATTTTGCAATGATGCCGTGTTTTGAACCATCCAACCAACAGGAGGCGTACGACATGGTCCGTGAAGCATTCGACTATTCCGAGGCAAACCATATTCCTGTTCTTATGCGTCTTACTACACGCATGGCGCATTCCAGAGCCGTTGTTCAGACGGGAGAAATTCGTTCAGAGAATGAACTTCATTTTCCGGATGAGCTTCACGAGAAGAATTGGGTGACTCTTCCTGCGAATGCCAGAAAGCGTATTCTGGAATTAGCAGGTGATGTCCTTCGTTTTGTAAAGGATTCAGACAAATCAAAAGACAATGAGTACTATCCTTCAGACAATCATAAGTTTGGAATAATTGCATGCGGTATTGCCTACAACTACTTGATGGAGAATTATCCGGAAGGATGTCCTTATCCAGTACTAAAAGTAACGCGCTACCCATTCCCTAAGTCTCTCGCCTTGGAAATGACCCAGTCGTGCGGTACCCTTCTTGTCATGGAGGAAGGCCAGCCACTTATAGAAGAACGCCTGAGAGGCATTCTTTATGATCCTAAGGCAGAAGGCAGCATCATTGTCCATGGACGATTGGACGGAACTCTTCCTAGAACAGGCGAGTTGACTCCTGACTGTGTCCGTGAGGCACTTGGGCTTCCACCTATGGAGGCATATTCAAAATCAGAAGTCACTGTTCCTCGCCCTCCGGCTCTCTGCCAAGGATGCGGCCATCGCGATTTCTACACTACACTTAACGCTGTTCTTAAAGAATATGCTCCTACAGCTAGAGTTTTCAGCGACATAGGCTGCTATACCTTGGGTTACATGCCTCCGTTCAACTCTTTCCAGACCTGCGTGGAGATGGGTGCTTCGATCACTATGGCATTGGGAGCTGCCAATTCAGGGGTATGGCCTGCGGTCGCTGTGATAGGGGACTCTACATTTACCCATAGCGGCATGACCGGGCTTCTTGATTGCGTCAATGCTGGAGCAAGTGTGACGGTCTGCATCTCAGACAACCTTACCACAGGCATGACCGGTGGACAGGACTCGGCAGGAACTGGCAAATTGGAGGAAATATGTAAGGGACTTGGGGTTGCACCAGAACACATCAGAACTATCATTCCGCTTCCGAAAAACTATCCTGACATGGAAAAAGTAATAGACGAAGAACTGAATTATAGCGGTGTATCAGTCATCATCTGTCGTCGCGAGTGCATCCAGACGGCCAAGCGTCACGCAGCCGCAAACAAATAATCATAAAGGACATGAAAAAGAAAGACATTATACTTTCAGGCGTAGGAGGACAAGGAATCCTCTCGATCGCCACTGTTATCGGTTGGGCTGCGCTTGACCAGAATCTTCACTTGAAGCAGGCTGAAGTACATGGGATGAGCCAGAGAGGAGGCGATGTTCAGAGCAATCTCAGGATCAGCACCGAGAGGATTTGGAGTGATCTTATTCCTAAAGGGGAGTGCGACATCATACTCTCCCTTGAGCCGATGGAGGCTCTTCGCTACCTTCCTTGGCTTTCAAAAGTGGGCTGGATAGTGACTAATTCCACTCCATTTGTGAATATTCCAAATTATCCTCCGATGGAAGAAATAACAGCAGAACTCAAAAAAGTCGGCAACGTCATCACCCTAGACTGTGACCAGATAGCCAAACAAACAGGTTCTCCGCGCAGTGCTAACATGGTCCTTTTAGGAGCCTCAGCAGCAATTATGGAAATACTCGATCCGGAGAAGCTCCGTGAAGGAATTACGAATGTTTTCTCACGTAAAGGGGAGAAGGTTGTTCAGATGAACATCGCAGCGTTTAATGCTGGATTGGAGGTCTCAAATAGTTTTTCGAAATGAAACCGATCTCTAGGCAAACTGTAGATGAAGTCCTTCAGCGGCTTGACATAGTTGACATTGGCCGGACAACAATCCGGCAGTGTGTCAACGTGTCCCATGAGTTGGAGTGGATTTCTGGTGAGAAATTCGTTCATCTTGAGTTTGGCATTCCAGGCATGAATGCGTGTAAAGTCGGACTGGATGCTCAGAAGGAAGCATTAGACAACGGTGCAGCTTCTGTCTATCCACCTTCGTGTGGAATCCATGAATTGAAAGAAAACGGCTCGCGCTTTATCAAAGCATTTGTCGGGGTGGAAATCTCTCCCGAAGGTATTGTCCCGACAGTCGGCTCAATGCAAGGTTGTTACAATCTTCTTCTTGAGTGCATACAGATGAATCCAGAAAAGGACACAGTCGTCTATCTGAATCCTGGTTTTCCTTCTCATTATGTCCAAGCTAAGGTCTTGGGAATCAAGACCAGAATGTTCGATCTCTACGATTTCCGTGGGGATAAGTTTAGGGAGAAACTTGAAGAAGTGTTTAGAGATGGATGTGTCAGCGCGATAGTATATTCAAATCCAAACAATCCATCGTGGGTCTGCCTGACGGAAGATGAGTTGAAGAGTCTTGGTGAGCTTTGTACGAAGTATGATGTGATTGCTCTTGAGGACATGGCCTACATGTGCATGGACTTCAGAAAAGACCTCTCCATGCCTTTCCTACCTCCTTTCCAGCCTACGGTCGCCCGCTACACGGACAATTGTGTGCTGATGATTTCTGCATCCAAGATATTCAGTTATGCTGGTGAACGCATCGCTATGGTCGCCATTTCCGACAAACTCTACAAGCGGGAGTATCCGGCCCTTCGAGAGCGTTATGGAATAGGTCGCTTCGGTGACAATTTCTCTCTCACCTATCTCTATGTCAACTCGTCAAGCTGCTCTCATTCAGCCCAGTATGCCTTTGCTGAAATGCTTGGCTCAGCGGCAGACGGGAAATATGACTTTGTGGGCCAGATGAGGGAATATGGACGTAGAGCCGGCAAGGCTAAAGAAATATTCCTTCGCCATGGTTTTTACATCGTTTATGACAAGGATTTAGGAGAGGACGTGAGCGATGGTTTCTTTTTTACTATCGGTTACGATGGCCTGACTGGCAGCCAGTTGCTTCTTAATTTGCTCAGATGTGGAATCTGCGCAATAACCTTGGTCGCTACAAGGAGTACCCGCGAAGGCATCAGGGTCTGCGTCTCACTTCTTAATTCGGAAAAAGATTTCTCTGATCTGGATGAGCGTCTCGGTTCATTTGAGAGACTTATGATGGATGAAAATCGTTAATTTTGAAAATGTTACATTATGAAATATGTCAGTGCAGACGATGCTGTTAAGCTCGTGAAATCAGGAGATTGGGTGTTCTTCCAAGGAAGTACAGCCGTTCCGGTGATCATCCAAGAGGCTCTTGCTCACCGTGCAGATGAGCTTCGCGGAGTAAATATTGTTTCCGGTTTCAACATCACCAAAGGGCCGGCTCCGTTTTGCAAGCCGGAGTACAAAGAGTCGTTTTTCGTGAACAGTGTGTTCCTGTGCTCAGACCAAAGAGAGTATGTGGCTCAAGGGTATGGAAGCCTTATTCCTGGCTTTTTGGGAGAGATTCCATCCCTTATTCGTCGTCGTGAGATTCCGATAGATGTGGCGTGCATTAACTGTTCGCTTCCTGATGAGAATGGCTATTGCAGCTACAACATCTCCGCTGACCTTGCACAACCGGCTGTCGAGTCTGCCAAGATTGTGATTGCCCAGGTGAACAAGAGCATACCTTACCTTTATGGTACAGCAATGATTCATGAGTCGAAAATCACTGCTGCCATCGAGTGTGATGATCCTCCAGTTGATATGCAGTTTGGGCCTCCTAGCGAGATCGAATCGGCCATTGGCTCGTACATCGCAGCGGAGATTCCGGACGGAGCCACACTCCAGATAGGTGTCGGAGGCATTCCGAATGCTATCCTGAACGGTCTGAAAGACCATAAACATCTAGGGCTCCACACGGAAGCGATGACGGACGGGGTGTTCCGCTTGATGCAGACAGGAGTAATAGATAACTCACTAAAAAAAGTAGAGCCAGGGCGTAGCGTTGCTTGTTTGGCTTTAGGTTCGCGTCACATGTACGAGTACCTTGACCACAACAAAGATGCTGTGTTCTATGATGTTAGTTGGACGAACGACCCTCAGCGCATCCGCCAGAATCCGAATGCCATGGCTATCAACTCCGCAATTGAGGTTGATTTGACAGGTCAGATCTGCGCGGATAGCATAGGCGAGAAGATTTTCTCAAGCGTTGGAGGCCAGCACGATTTCATGTATGGGGCCGCCTTGTCTGAAGGTGGAAAGACTTTCATTGCCCTTCCATCTCGTACTGCAAAAGGAAGGGGAAAAATCGTAGCCAACCTTGCTCCCGGAGCCGGTGTGGTAACGACCCGCTTCCAGACCCAGTACGTTGTCACTGAATATGGTTGTGTCTATCTCCGCAACAAGAATCTAGCAGAGCGAGCTAAAGCCCTAATTTCTATTGCCCACCCGGATGACCGAGAAGCCCTTGAACGCGCAGCTTGTGAGCGTTTCGGCTACTCGTTCTTGCGCTTGAAATAGCGTAGGATTCCTTAGAATGCCGTTCGGGTGTTCAAAGATAATTTCCGCAAACCTTAGCCACCCGCGGCTATAAGCGGGAGGGGCCCAGCCGATAGGCTGGGAGGGACGAGCGCGAAGCGCGAGGGTTTGCGGAAGTTGTCTTTGGGCACGGGTTTATTACACAATAATCTTGTTAAGCTCCGAGATCCAGAGCTGAACCTGCGCGTCGGATGGCATACGCCAGTCTCCACGTGGTGAGAAACTTACAAGACTAATCTTCGGACCATCTGGCATGCAAGATCTCTTGAATTGCTGGCTGAAGAAGCGCCAATAGAACTTCTTAAGCCATTTTAAGATTGTGGCCTTGTCGAATGTCACGTCCGGGTGCTTTACGGTGTCCTTACCAGAGTAGATATCTGTTCCATTTTCGGCCTCACCGAACGCGCGGCATGCTAGGTGGAAAATCTTGACAGGAGAGTAACCGTACCTGATGAAGTTGTAGATAAAGAAATCGTGCAGCTCATAAGGACCTATAAGATCTTCAGTTTTTTGCTTAATCTGCCCCTTTGAGTCAGCAGGTGTAAGTTCCGGACTGATAGGGGTGTCCGCAATGTCGAGAAGAATCCCTCCTGCACTTCTGCCACCGTCTGTGGATGCATCGGTGAACACATTTCTGGCGGCCCAACGCACAAGATACTTGATCAAAGTCTTTGGAACCGAGGCATTCACAGCGTACATGGACATGTGATCACCGTTGTAGGTGCACCAACCTAGGGCTAACTCTGAAAGATCACCGGTTCCAATCACAATACCATTCTCTTGATTGGCGATGTCCATCAGAATCTGCGTCCTTTCACGCGCCTGGGCGTTCTCGTAGGTGGAATCCATTACCTTCGGATCGTGCTCGATGTCCTTAAAATGCTGTTCAACAGCGGCTACCACGGAAATCTCGCGTGTGGTGATACCAAGAACCTCCATCAAATCCACAGCATTGGATTTTGTCCGGTGAGTTGTTCCCAATCCAGGCATGGTGATACCGATGACATTTTTGCGCGGAATCCCCAGCTTATCGAAAGCCATGACTGTCACAAGGAGTGCCAATGTGCTGTCAAGACCACCGGATATTCCCAAAACTGCCTTTTTGCAATTGATGTGCTCTAGACGGGCGATGAGCCCAGTTGTCTGAATCTGAAGAATCTCCTTGGAACGTTCCGCAATCTCAGTCGGATCCCCTTCAGGGAGGAATGGGTGAGGCTCTACATAACGGTAGAATTTCTTTTCAAAGTCAGTCGGTGCAGCGGGACCAAGGTCGTAACATGAATATAATCCTGAATATTCACATGCCGAAGTCCCGTCAGGAGTCATGCCTCTGAATGAATTCTTCTTTTGACGAAGAACGTTCAGCCTTTCGATGTCAAGGTCAGTGATAATCATCGTGTCGTGAAGTTGGAACCTTTCGTTTTCGGCAAGGACACGTCCGTTTTCGCAGATGATTGAGGAGCCTCCATAAACTGTGTCCATTGAGGATTCTCCATAACCTGCCGAGCAATAGATGTAGCCTGAGACTGTACGCCCTGATTGGTTGGAAATGAGTTCCTTGCGTTGTTGATGCTTGGTCATTACCTCATTTGAGGCTGAGATGTTCACAATTACCTGAGCTCCAGAAGGGGCGAGGAAAGAGGATGGTGGAATTGGAGTCCAAAAGTCCTCACAGATTTCAATGCCGAATGTCGCGCTTCCAACACTGAACAGAAGGTTAGGGGAGATGTTGCACCTATGCCCACAATATTTGATGATTGAGTCGAACCCGTCCCTGTAATAGTCTTTGCCATCGTCAACGAAACGTCCAGTGGACGAGTTGTCAGGGCCAAGAAAGTCAGATCCAGAAGCGAACCATCGCCCCTCATCGAACTCCGCATAGGTCGGAAGGTAAATTTTTGGCACGATACCCTTGAGCCCACCGTTTCTGACAACAATTGCGCAGTTGTAAAGGCGTCCTCTGAATCTCACTGGAGCACCTACAACGACTGTGATGTGCTTCCCTCTTGTGAAATTCATGATCTTAGCAACAGCTTCCTCTGATTTTGTCAAAAGGAGATTCTGGCCGAAAAGATCAAGGCATGTGTAGCCTGTTATGGAAAGCTCCGGGAACACAACGAGTGATGCTCCCTCTTCCTCAGCCTTTCCTGTCAAATTGCAAATTGATTCTGTGTTATATTCAACGTCCGCAACTTTCACTCTTGGCACGGCAGCGGCAACTCTGAAAAGTCCTAAATCCATATTATCAATATTGTCGTTTGAAGTTTTAGTCGCTTCGACAGGCTCAGCGACCTGTGAATGTGCCCAAATTAAGCATTTGCCGGATCATTTCCTTTGTCGAACTCCTCTCGCTCGCGTCTGCGTTTTTGATTGACATAGGTGGCTATCCCTCTGTAGAGAAAATAAATCCCAATCAGCAGGATGCAGACGATTTTCCATGAAATTGGCACACCTTTAATCAATAGTGCAGAACCGAACCCTATTATGAACACTGCGAAGACAAAATAGAGGATGTAAGCGTACTTCATTGTCTATGAATATTATAGTGATTCTATCATTTTAGTGAACAGAGCGCACATCCTGTCCGCAGCCGCGTCTGCTGCCTTCACGACATCGTCACCATCATTAACATAATCAGGAGCGTAGTCATCGTGTGCCTCATTTGTGATCACAGACACTCCGAACACAGGAATGTTTGAGTGCCTTGCAACAATCACTTCCGGAATAGTTGACATACCTGTGGCATCACCACCGATTGTGCGAATGTACTTGTACTCTGCCGGTGTCTCGTAAGTTGGACCGGTGCCTCCGAAATAGACCCCTTTGTGTAATTTGATACCTATTTCATCTGCGATTTTCTCAGCCATAGAAATCAATTTGAGATCGTAAGGCCTAGTCATGTCTGGGAATCTTGGTCCGAAATCCTCTAAGTTCGGTCCAATCAGAGGGTTAGGCAGTTGATTGATGTGATCTTTTATGATCATCAAGTCTCCTACTTTGAAGTTGTAGTTGACTCCACCGGCAGCATTGGACACGAACAAGTACTTAATTCCTATGACTTTCATCACTCTGATAGGCAGTGTTACCAATTCCATTGGGTAGCCTTCATAGTAGTGAATGCGTCCTTGCATTGCTATGACAGTTTTTCCTCCAAGTTTGCCTACGATGAAATTGCCTTTGTGGCCTATTGCTGTGGAAACCGGAAATCCTGGGATTGTTTTATAAGGTATTGTCAGCGGAGCGCTTATGCTGTCCGCAAGTTTTCCAAGGCCGCTGCCTAGAACGATGCCGACCTCAGGCTTGAGGTCGCCAAGTTGTTGCCTAACATAATCAGCGGCTCCGTAGATTCTTTCTGCTCTTGGATCCATGATATTCATAAATTATTGCACGTTAGGATTTTCCGCACGCGCCATGATTGTTTATTTTAAGGTTTATAGTCGATTTCGTTCAAGACCGTTTTGGCTCCCTTGAGAATCATCTTATCTCCGAACACCTTGCGATCGCGCATCACAAACTTACCTCCTGCGATCAAGGATGAGATACAATCACTGTGAGCGGAGTAGATGAAGTTGGCGAGGAAAGGGCCAGGGGAGAGGAAGAAGGTGTCGTTAGTGTCAACGATTTGGATGTCAGCCTCGTAGCCTTCTGCAATCTTGCCGGTTTTGAGGCCGAATGCTTTTGCTCCGTTGATCGTTGCCATGTCCAAAAGCGTCTGGAGTGGAAGGACAGAAGGGTCTTTTCTCCATGCCTTTTGAAATAGAGCCGTAGTTTTCATCGTCTCCAGCATGTCTAGATTATTGGACGAAGCGCAACCGTCAGTCCCAAGACATACATTCGCTCCGGCATCAGTGAGTTCCTTCCATTTGAACTTATAGCCAGATGACAATTTAGTGTTGGAATTGATGTTGTGCACGCAGTTAACATGGTGTCTCCCAAGTAGTTCTATGTCATGTTCTGAAAGCCAAAGTGTGTGAGCTGCGATGAGATCCGGTCCGAGGACCCCGATGGCATCAAGGTATTCGACAGGGGAGAGCCCACCATGAGCAGCCTTGCAGTCAAGATCTTCACGCTCTGACTCAGCAAGATGGATGTGGATCTTTAGGTTGTGTTTGCGAGCATATTCAGTAGCCCAGATGATTAGATCCTCGCTTACTGAATATATGGAGTGGATTCCGATAGTGAAAATCGAGCGGGAGTTCCATCCTGGCACGGTTTCATGCATCTCGATACATTGCTCTTTTTCCCTCTCCGCTTCCTTAGGATCGTTGTGGTTGAGGAACAAGTAAGAGACAGCGGCCCTGATGTCCATCTCAGAAGCTGCAATTCTTGCTGTAGGTGAGAACCAGTAATGGTCGTTGAACGTGGTAGTTCCGGTCTTGATCATCTCTAGCGCAGCAACCTTGGTGCCCCAATAGATGAATGGAGCGTCCAGCTTTGATTCAATGGCCCAAATGTGTTTTAGCCAATCTTGAAGCAGCATGTCCTCCCCAACTCCACGCATCAGTGACATGGCTGCATGTGTGTGCATGTTGATGAACCCTGGGACAGCCACCTTACCGGTGCAGTCAACAGTCTCTATGCCAGAAGCTGCTTCCCGGTACTCGTCAGAATGGGGGGCAATTCTTTCGATCAGCCCGTCAGCAATGGAGATGTCCACCTGCTGCCCATCAGAAGTGATATTTCTAAGCAGAATCTTGTCCATAATTGAATATGTCTAAGAAACCTTCAAATTCTTTAATAAATTTGTCTAAATTTTTCAAATATAGTAAAAAATGGTAATATAATAATAAAAAAACGGTGGGAATAGAACTCCCACCGTAATAGAAAGGTATTTCATGGAATATTATTCCGTGTAACTTGACTTTACGAAATCTGATTTAAGAAGGTAATCAGCGCACATCTTCATACTTTCTTTCCAATCACCATTGGTAAATGCCTCAATTTCAACTACAAAATCCTTCATGCCAGCAACAGCAGCATTCTTGAATATGGCATCGAAGCCCACCATACCGCTTTCGCCAAGTTCTCTGTGGTCTTTTATGTGAAGAAGAGTGAAGCGATTAGGGTATTTTCTAAAAAGTTCAACTGGATATGCCTTACCCATCACAGCCCAATAAACGTCCATCTCGAAGAAGACTTTATCGGGATCGGTGTTTTCAAGCATATATTCATAGATGACTGTATCGTCAATCTTTTTAAACTCGTGTGAGTGGTTGTGGTAGCCGAATAGCATTCCGTTCTCCTTGCATCTGGCTCCGATTGCGTTGAAGTAGTCGCAATAGGTCTTGAGGCCTACGAGGGTTTCAGGAACCTTGAAACTTGGGCAGACAATGTATTTGCATCCAGCTGCCTTATGAGCGGCTATGGCTTGATCCCACCACTTCATCGATTCGGTGAAATCGCCTGATGCAAGTTCTTCTTCACTAAGGTTATGACCAATGTGGGTGGAAAGAGATTTCAGGCCCGCTGCCTCAAGGTCGGCTTTGTACTGCTCTGGTTCAACTCCATAGAGTTTCCCCTCAGAATAGCACGCTGCCTCTACTGAGGTATAGCCCATTTCTGCCAGAGCCTTAAAAGCCTCTTCATGGTTTTGTGCGTACTTTTCAGGGTTGCCGATTACGTCTCTGATGCTGTAGAGCTGAACACTGATGTCCTTCTTTACAAGACTCTCGGCCTTCTTCTGGGAGCATGATGCTGAACTAAGAAGAAGGGCCGAGGCCATTAGAATAATAATTGATTTGTTCATTAGTCAAGAACCTTGACACGGATGTTGCGATACCAAACATCGTCTCCATGGTCCTGAAGTCCGATGTAACCCTTGTGATTCTCGCCACCGCAGTTGTTCAGAAGTTCAAAAGCAAGAGGCCATTTCTCTTGTGAGAACTTGGAAGCCTGAAGCATGTCTGTCCATTGCTGTGTCCAGAGATGGTACTCAACCACATTTACGTCATTCTGACCATGAACCACGGTTCCTTTATAGACCATAATCTTAGCCTTGTTCCACTCACCGAACGGATTCTGATTTTGTGGTTTGGCTGGGATCATGTCGTAGAGGGAAGCACTCATGCGATTGCCATCGACACCAAGTTGTGCGTCAGGATGGTTGGCATTGTCAAGTACCTGATACTCAGGAGCAGAGATGTAGAGAGGTTCATAGCGCTCTGTGCCGTCCTCTTTCTTAGTCGTGACTTCCTGACCTAGGTAGAAGATTCCAGAGTTGCCACCCTTGGAGATCTTCCATTCGAGTTCAAGCTGGAAATTCTGGAACTTGTAGGCGAAGATAACATCGCCACCTTCTCCAGTCTGTCCCTCACCGGTTCCGGTTCCGGAGAATTTAAGGCAACCATCCTCAATTGTCCAACGAGAAGGAAGAGCATCTTTTCCGTAGCCTCTCCAACCATTGGTAGAGGTGCCGTCAAAGATGACATAGTAGCCGTCAGCATCCTGAGGGAATTGTGACAGATCTACCTGATCTTTTTCAACCACCGTGTACTCAGGAACTGTAGGTTCCTCAGCTTTTGTCTCTGCGGCCTTTTTGTTCCCGTTTTTGCAGGAAACCATAGAGAAAGCCAGCACCGCGCATGCGGCAAACATTAAAGTCCTTTTCATGATTATATTGAATTATTAGTTAATTATTCTTATTCTGGCATTTCAGGAAGCTCGTAGCCTTCACGGTACTGACGTTTGATTAGGCTGGCAGCGAACTGACGAGCGTTCATTGGGTCAGTGTATTTGTTCTCGAAAGTAGGGTGTCCATCATGGATTGAGAATCCGTCCTTTTCGAGAATTTTGATGGTGGCGTCAGCTGGGATGTTGGTGAACTCCATCTTCTGGCCATCCCATTCGAGAACTTGATTTAGAGCCTGAAGCCTTACTGCTGCCACTCCGAGGTCAACCATCTCAACGAATGGGCCAGCCTCACTGAAGTCTGATGCAGAAGGGATTCTTGAATCTGGGTCTTCTTTGCATGCACGAATCCAGTCTTGCTGGTGTGACACGGTGATTTCACGAAGAACATGAGGCACTTCTGGTTTTCTACCAGAGACGAGGATTGGATCCTTTCCGTAGGTTCCAGCAATCATGATGTCCTTTGAGCCGTAGAAGATGCTACAACCACCACTGACGTTGAGATCGAATCCGGCAGGAAGTCCCTCAGGTCTTTCAGGCCTGAATCCGCCATCGTACCAGCGTATGTCAACTTCCGGCATAGCGAGTTTTGCCATGTTCTCTCTTGAAGGGAAAGTAAGATGGATCATCTCTGCGCTTGGGCAACTGTCTGTCAGAACGTTAGTTGAACTAGCCTCTACTCTTGTTGGATAGCCGAGTTTCAGTCCTTTGAATGGAACGTGCATGATGTGGCATGCCATGTCACCCATAGCTCCTGTTCCGAAATCCCACCATCCGCGGAAGTTCCAAGGTGTGTAGATTGAGTTGTAAGGACGCATTGGAGCCGGTCCGATGAACGCATCCCAATTGAGAGTTGAAGGAATCGGTTCTTCCTTTGTAGGCCTCTCAAGTCCCTGAGGCCAAATTGGACGGTCAGTGAAGCAGTCAACTCTCCTAACTTCTCCAATCTCTCCATTCCAAAGCCATTCGATAGCTTTCCTTGTGCCTGCGTTGGATGCCCCTTGGTTTCCCATCTGTGTCGCAACACGGTACTTGGCGGCAAGTTTTGTCAGAAGCCTAGCTTCATACACGGTAAGTGTCAAAGGTTTCTCGACATAGACATGCTTTCCAGCAGCCATGGCTTGGGCAGCTATGATTGCGTGCGTGTGGTCAGCTGTAGCGATCATCACAGCGTCAGCCTTGTCTAGCATCTCATCGAACATTACACGGTAGTCGTTGTACTTTTTGGCCTGAGGGTACTTTTTGAACACATGGTCAGCGTACTTCCAGTCCACGTCACAGAGTCCGATGATGTTCTCAGTCTCCATCTCAGCGAGATCCGCAGCTCCACGTCCTCCGATGCCGACACCGAGGATGTTCAGCTTGTCGTTGGCTGCCACCTTTTTCTTCTCTTTCTTAGGAGTCTTTTCTCCAGCGATGATGATGTTCGGAGCCACAGCGATTCCAGCGGCCACAGCAGTTCCTGTTTTCAAGAAGGAACGTCTTGACATTTCTTTGCTCATTTTCAGTGTTGTGTTTTATGTGTTGAACTTACAATTTTAGTATTGAATCCCCTAATTTACACATTTTGAGAAATAAAAACAAAAAAATCCTCCCTTCTAGGGGAGGAAAATAAAGTCAATGGACTCTAAAGTGTCTTACGAAACCTACAATTCTTCGAACTTTACATCGCTGAATTGGTTATCGTTAGCCTCGTTTCTATTGTCCTGTCTTGGCTCGTAGTTGTGTTCCGGCACATCTGGCAGAAGATTCTTTTTCATGTAGTCTAACACTTCCGTAAGGCCTTCCTGGAATTTTTCGAAATCCTCTTTATAAAGGAAGATCTTGTGTTTGTCAAAGGAAAAACTACCATCCTGCTCCTGTCTGCGCTTGCTTTCAGTGATCGTTAGGTAGTAGTCGTTGTTCCCCTTTGTGCTCTTGACATCAAAGAAATAAGTCCTCTTGCCGGCTCTTACTGGCTTGGAGTAAACGTCCTCTGTGTTGCGGTCAGCGTAATTCGGCCGCTCGTAATCATCTTTGTACATCTTGCGCTGAATGTTTTGTTATCCGCACAAATTTAAGAAAAATCTGAAATTGTGTGTTATCTTTGCATAAAAATTTGATTGGAATTATGCTCAACAGACGAATCTTGCGAATCAAGGCTTTCAAGGTACTCTACAGTTATGCGGAGAATCCGACCATGACACTCCCAGAGACAGAGGCCCTTCTGGAAGCTTCTTGTGAAGCCACTAGATCACTGTATCTCTTTATGCTTGACATCATTCCGTTCCTTACAGCCGAGGCACGGACTAGAATAGAAAATGCAAGGAAGAAAATCAATCCTACCGATGAAGAGAGGAATCCGAACTTAAAGTTCGTCAAAAACTCGCTTTCTCCATTGCTTGAACAAGATCCAGACTTTCAGAAGATCATCTCACGTCGTAAGTTGTCTTGGGAACCTTATGATGCTTTGATAAGAAGCGTGTATGATTCTATCTGCTCTAAAGATTACTTTAAGGAGTACATGGCCTCTTCCGAAAGTTCTGTGGCCGAAGATGCTAAATTGTTCATTAGAATATTCGAGGAAGAGTTCATCGACAATGAGGAACTAGACAAGATTCTGGAAGATTTGTCTATCCTTTGGTGTGACGACCTAGCATATTCATTGACAGTTTGTTGTGACACCCTTAAATCCCTTGCCCTTGGGTACCGTTGGACACTACCTCCTCTATATAGAAGTGACATGATTCAAGGACAGGGCAAAGAAGTCGAAAGTGATAAGGCTTTCGTTTATAAGCTTCTCCGCATGGCCTATACTTGTTTCGACAAGTATGCTCCTATGGTGGCAGCCAACACTTCGCAGTGGGAAAAGGACCGTCTGTTTACAACTGACACAGTACTGATTGTGATGGGACTTGCAGAGGCGAAAGCTTTCCCTTCCATGCCTGTCAGAGTTACGATCAATGAATATGTCGAAATCTCTAAGTACTACAGTACCCCTAAGAGCCGCTCGTTTGTGAATGGCTTGTTGGACCGTCTTATAAAAAAGCAGATTGAGACGGGAGATATAGTGAAGATCGAAAAAATTGCTTAATTTTGTAAATATCTAATTTTATTTGAAATGAATGTTCTTACTTTTATGACTTTGCAGGCTGCTCCTGCTGGAGCCGGTCAGCCACAGGCTGGAGGCGGAGGAATGTTTTGGATTATGATTATCGCCATGTTCTTGATAATGTGGCTGTTCATGATTCGTCCTCAGAGAAAGCAGCAGAAAGAGTTGGAGAAGTTCCGTAACGGTCTCAAAAGAGGCGACAAAGTTGTCACAGCTGGTGGAATCTATGGAACAGTTGATGAGATCAAGGACAGGACAGTTCTCATCAAGGTTGACGGTGATGTCAAACTTAGAGTTGACAAGAACTCTCTTGTAAGAGATTTCACTCAGGACGCTCCTCAGCAGTAAAGGCTTTTTAGTCCAAGAGGATGTGGAAGGAACGGCTTCATAATTTGCTGGGAAGACTGCATCTTGACGGGAGAGACATTTCAGTTTTTCTGATGTCTCTCTTGCTTGCGTTCAGTATCTGGCTGATTCACAATCTTTCCCTGAATTATTCCGACACATTGAGCATGCCTGTGGTTGCGCGTTGCGAAATCGAGGGGCACTCCAATGTTTCCTCCAATTCTAGTATGATTGCTGCCAGATGCCGGACATCGGGCTTCTCTTTGCTTAGGATTCGGCATCAGGCCAAAAGGAAGGCTCTGAATGTCCGTTTTGACAGCAAGGATCTCCATCACAAGGATGGTGAGATCTTTTACATAACAGCCGCTGAACTTAGCAATTACGTCACTGAGATATTCGGAGACGGTGTGCGCCTAGAGTCATTCCTGTCAGAGACTGTCCAATTCAGGTTTCCTTTTGAGAACAACAAAAAGGTGCCGGTTCAGGCTGTTCAGGTAGTGAGTTTCAAACCTCAGTACATGGCTATGGGGCAGATCAGGCTACAGCCGGACTCAGTCACGATTTATGGGGAACCGTTCCATCTGGAGCACATTGACAGGGTTTTCACTCGTACCATTGATCTCCATAATCTTAAGTCCAGTGCCCATGGAGTAATAAGACTGGATCCGGTTCACGGTGTAAGGATGTCTACAACGGAGGTGAACTACTCTTTGGACGTGACCCGTTATGTTGAGATTCGTTCCGAGGTTTCGGTAGGAGTCAGGAATGTACCTGCTGGCAAGAAGCTTTCTGTCTATCCTTCCACGGCCTCAGTTGTGTTTAAATGTGCTTTCCCATTGTCTCAGGATCCTACGGAAGGAGTTCAATTCTACATTGACTACGCTGATTTCAAAAGTTCGATAGGCGGTAAGTGCATTGCCCATGCCTCTCGCGTCCCGGAAGGGGTGATAGAATGCACGGTCACTCCTGAAGTCTTTGACTGTGTGGAGGAGGGAAGGCAATGAGAACGGTCGCAATCACAGGCGGAATAGGAAGTGGCAAATCTGAAGTTTGCTCAATCCTTTCCAAGCGTGGGATTCCAGTCTATGATTCGGATTCTGCTGCCAAAAAGCTTTATGACGAGGACGTCTCTCTTCTTGATTCTATCGAGTCTGCATTCAAGGTTAAGTTGAAGCTTTCGGATGGGAGCCTGGACCGGAGCAAACTTGCTTCGATAGTGTTTGCCTCTCCAGAAAGGCTAAAGACTTTGGAAAACATAATTCACCCTGCTGTCTTGAATGATTTCCAGAACTGGAACGCCATTCAGGATGCACGTTTTGAGGATTGGGATGCCTCTGATGTGTTCTATGGTAAACGTCCGTTTTGTGTCTTTGAGTCAGCTATTATCTTAGGCAAGCCTGAATTTTTGTCGCTTGTCTCTAAGGTTGTGATGGTGGATGCCCCTCTGGAAAAGAGAGTCGAGAGGGCTAGTGTTCGGGACAACGTGCCTCAGGATAGAATCCTCAAAAGAATCGCTGTGCAGGGTTTTGACCTAACCAAAGTTGATGCAGTCATCCACAATGATGGAGCAATAGACTTGTTGGGGCAGGAGACAGAAAAGGTGTTTCGAAGTCTTGAATTTTGATTATTAAAATTTAATTGCTATATTTCTGAATATGAAAACAGATCTTTCAAAAATTCTTTCAATTTCAGGCCAGCATGGCCTGTTTGAGTATGTCGCTCAGGCGCGAAATGGTGTCATCATCGAGTCTCTTTCTGACAAGAAGAGGACTTTGGCTGATGCAAAATGCAGAATAACAACTTTGGCAGACATTTCTATCTATACCACAGACGGAGAGATCAAGCTTCAGGAGGTCTTTCTGAAGATGCACGAGGTCCTCGCTGATGCTGACGCTCCTTCACCTAAAGCCAATCCTGAGGAGCTTAAAGCTTTGTTTGCCAAGGCAATTCCTGATTATGACGCAGATCGATTCTACGTGTCTCACATGAGGAAAGTCGTTGACTGGTACAGTGACATAAAGAATTATGCCTCTTTTGATTTCGTGAATAATGATGAGGAGTCTGGCGTGGCAGAGGAATCTGACGAACAGGCAAAGAACGAGGATAAGGCTAACGAATAGTGAAATCTCTACAGGTCATAACATTAGGTTGTTCCAAGAACACAGTTGACACAGAACATCTTTTGTCACAGGTAAAAGACTCTTGGCGTATCGTGCCGGAAGGAGATATCTGCCCGGTCGATGTTTTGGTGATCAATACTTGTGGTTTCATCGGAGACGCTAAGGAAGAATCCATTCAGACCATTCTTAACGCAGTGGAACGCAAAAAATCAGGTGAGGTTGGTAAAATTCTGGTTTTTGGATGCCTTTCCCAAAGATATTTGTCTCAAATGCCTGAACTGATACCGGAAGTTGATTTCTGGTTCGGGGCGAGGGATTTGGATCCAATTGTAAAAGCCCTTGGTTGTGTTCCTGTTAAGGACCCGGCCAGACTTCGCACTGATCATAGGGCTTACGCTTATCTTAAGATTTCCGAGGGGTGTGACCGACGTTGCTCCTATTGCGCTATTCCGTTCATAAGGGGGGCTCACAAGTCGGTCCCGATTGAAACTTTGGTGTCTGAAGCCTCTGCGCTAGCAACGGACGGGGTCAAGGAGTTGATTCTGATAGCCCAAGACACAACTTACTACGGTCTTGATCTTTATAAGCGTCGTGCTTTGGCAGAACTGCTTCGCAGGCTTTCTGAAGTGGAAGGAATCGAATGGATAAGAATTCATTATTCCTATCCTGCTGATTTCCCAGAGGACGTTCTTGAAGAGATGCGTGTTAACCCTAAGGTTTGCAAGTATTTGGACATACCGCTCCAGCACATTTCTGACAAGGTGTTGGACAAGATGCACCGGAATGTTGATGGAGAATGGACAAGGACGCTTATCAAGAAACTTCGTGATCAGGTTCCTGGTGTCGTCTTAAGGACAACTATGATTGTCGGTCATCCCGGAGAAGGGAAGAAAGAATTTGAAGAACTTTTGGACTTTGTTCGCGAGGCGAAGTTTGAGCGTTTAGGAGCCTTTAAATATTCCGAAGAAGAAGGTACATACGGTGCAGTGAACTACAGGGATTCTGTGACCAAGAAGGAAAAAGAACGAAGGCTCGCTGAGTTAATGCAGGTTCAGAGCGGAATCTCTTTAGCATTCAACGAATCAAGGGTCGGGAACATCGAGCGTGTCCTTGTTGATGATTATGCTGATGGAGTTCTGATTTGTCGAAGTCAATTCGAGAGTCCGGAAGTCGATGGGGAAATTGTTGTCAAGTATAATGGACAAGATTTCGATGGAATCCCTGCCGAAGATTTGTGTGGCAGGTTCATTGATGTGAAGATCACCGGTGCGGATGAGTACGATCTGATTGCTGTGCCGGTCTAATATTCAAAGATTATGAAAAATGCTTCATTGATGATGTTTGTCTTGGCTCTTCTGGTGATGGGCTCTTGTGCTCCTCAGGCTTTTGTCGTGAGTCCTGAGATGCGTGGGCCTTCCAAGTCAGGATTGAACCTTGCGGGACGTACCATGGCTGTGGTCTATCTTACTGACGGAAATCCACGCAATGACTCGTTTAATGCATCTGCGTCATCAGGTTTCGCTACTCGTCTAGAAGAAGATTATTTTGGTGGAGAACGAGAGATTGAGTTGTTTACGGCTCGCTCTGGCAACGGGGCGGACTATTCGTCCAAAGACTCATTGGTTAATCTTGTGATGGAGACAGGCAAGGATGTTGTTTTTGTGATAGATGTTCCAGAATTGGGCATTCCAACAGTCAATTCACCAGTCAAACTCACGGGAAAGTCTGTGGCTTCGGACTCGTCTTATGTCTCAGTCGCTTCTGTGCCATTTACTACAAAGATCTATGTCTATGACTCTATGAACAAGGAGGATAGGGTCTTTGGCTTTGCAGGTGGACGCAGATTTAAAGTTGAGATTTACAGTGATGGAACGAAGCCTGAGAGTAGCATTCTCAATGAAGTTTGGAATAATATGACCCCCGGAGCGGAAAACGCTGGGTATGTGGCGGCAGCATCTTTCTTGCCGACATGGAAGCAGGACACTTTTTACGTAATCTACTATGACGGTTCCGAGCAAGAATGGGACAAAGGTGCTGAATATGCATATTCTTACAAATGGAAAGAAGCCATTGAGCAGTGGACCAAGCTTTTGAAAAGCCGGAATGACGAGAAGAAAGCTTGTGCAGCCTATAACATAGCACTTGGGTGCTTCATGTGTGGCCAGCCTGCTTTGGCCGTGGAGTGGCTTGACCGCTCGGACAGTTACACTCCGGTGAGCTTATCCATAACATTAAGACAGAAAATTAACCAATATACAGGACAATAGGATGAATGAATATGATGTCATAATTGTCGGAGGTGGCATAACTGGTGCCGGAACGGCAAGGGACTGTGCTTTACGAGGCTTACGTGTGCTTCTTATTGAGCGTTTCGACATAGCGACTGGGGCAACGGGTAGAAACCACGGATTGCTCCACAGCGGTGCTCGCTACGCTGTGACTGACCAGGAATCAGCCACGGAGTGCATCAAAGAGAACATGATTCTGAAAAAGATCGCCCGGCATTGCGTGGATGACACGTCAGGATTGTTCATCACTCTGCCAGAGGATGATCTTGCCTATCAAGACACTTTTGTCAAGGCTTGTCTGTCGGCAGGAATTAAGGCGGAAGTGATTGATCCAGAGCTTGCAAAAAGGATGGAACCATCGGTGAACCCGACATTAATCGGAGCTGTTAAGGTCCCAGACGGGTCGGTTGACCCGTTTCGTCTTTGTGCATCCAATATGTTTGACGCGAAAATTCATGGAGCCAAAGTCCTAGTATATTCAGAAGTCATAGAAATTATTAAGGAGCAGGACACTGTTAAAGGTGTGAAAGTCCTTGACCATCACACTGGAATTGTTACAGATTATTATGCTCCTGTTACTGTCAATGCTGGTGGAATTTGGGGACATCACATCGCCCAGATGGCTGGAGCTAACATTAGCATGTTCCCTGCAAAAGGAGCATTACTGATTTTCGCCCACAGAGTCAACAGTGTAGTGATCAACCGTTGCCGCAAGCCTGCAAACGCGGATATCCTTGTCCCTGGCGACACTGTTTGTGTCATTGGGACTACTTCAACAAAAGTTCCTTACGAAGAATGTGACCATCTGCGTGTCACTCCTGATGAAGTTGATCTTCTACTGACAGAAGGAGCTAAGTTGGCTCCATGCTTGGCCCAAACACGTGTGCTTAGGGCTTATGCTGGGGTTCGTCCATTGGTGTCTGCTGAAAATGATCCGAGTGGACGTAACATCAGCCGTGGAATAGTTTGCCTTGACCATGAGAGTCGTGACGGAATTAAAGGTTTTGTCAGCATTACAGGAGGTAAGCTTATGACCTATAGGTTAATGGGTGAAATGGCTGCAGATGTTGTTTGTAAGAAACTGGGAGTGGATGCGCGCTGCACAACAGCTGTTACCCCTCTTCCGGGGTCAGAGCCTGGAGGAATCGAAGAGATTTCAAAGAAGATCTGGGAAGTCCCTACAATGGTTCAGAAAGCATCTGTAGGACGTATTGGTACACAGGCTGCTAATTTGGACTTTGACGGTGACGTAAAAGGAAGTCTTGTCTGCGAGTGTGAAGAGGTCTCGGTTTCTGAGGTTGATTCAGCCATTGAAAACTTAGATGTCAACAATCTTGTGGATCTAAGACGCCGTACACGTTTCGGAATGGGAACATGCCAAGGAGAGCTTTGCGCATGCAGGGCTGCTGGGCGTTTGGCAAAGGCGCGGAAGTGCACTTCCAAGGCGCGAGCCGACTTGAAAGATTTTATGAACGAGAGGTGGAAAGGAATGTATCCAATAGCATGGGGCGAGACACTCCGCGAAAGTGCTTACACTCAATGGGTATATTCAGAAGTTATGGGACTTGGTGAGGAAATATAGGAGGACGAGGACATGAGATTTGATGTTATAATTGTAGGTGGTGGCCTTTCTTCGTTGGCTTGTGGGATTAAGTTGCAGAAAGGAGGAAAGAAATGCTTGATTGTTTCCGCTGGGCAGAATGCTCTTCACTTTTCTTCCGGAGCATTAGGATTGCTTGCGAAACTTCCTGATGGAACAGAAGTGACAGAACCTCTTTCAGCTGTAGAGAAACTATCTTCCGAGCATCCATATTCAAAGATAGGGGAGCGTAGGCTTTCTGAATATGTCGCCTCGACTCCGGGATTTTTCTCTGATTGTGGGGTGGCTCTGCATCCTGTTGTTTCAGTCGCTTCGGTCGCTGAGCCAGTCGAAGCGGTCGAATCATTGCATGTCTCTTCGCCAAGCTCAGTGACCAGTTCTGTCCGCAATGGCTACCGCATTACCGCTCTCGGCACATTAAAGCCTGCATGGCTTGCCATGGATGACGTGACATTGCTTGCATCTAAAGATGAGAAGATAGGGCAAAAAGCCCTGATAGTTAACTTCGCAGGTTTTTTGGATTTCAATACTCGCTTCATCGCTGAGGGCTTCGAGAAACGTGGAACTGAATGTCGGATAGAATCCGTTAAACTTGACGAGGTCGAACATCTTCGCAAGAATCCCACTGAGATGAGATCAGTGAACATCGCGCGTGTGATGAATCACGAAGCCAATTGGAAACAGTTTGCTCATATAGTTCGGGAATTACTTGATGGTGAGGATGTAGTCGTACTGCCTGAGGTGTTTGGCTTTGAAGAACCTGTCATCATGCAGTGGATTAAGGAAATGATTCCTGCAAAGGTCTTGTTTATCGGGACCACTCCTCCATCCGTTCCGGGAATCCGTACTCAACGCCTTTTGAAGAAAGCATTTGAGGCTGCTGGTGGCACATTCTTGATGGGAGACGAGGCTCTAGATGCTGTGTTTGACGGAGAACGAGTGGCAAGCATCCGCACAGCCAATCTCGGTGCACTTCGTCTAGAGGCTGACACATTCATCCTTGCTAGTGGTAATCTCTTTGGTAAAGGTCTTGTGGCTTCTCCTAATGAAATAATGGAACCTGTTTTCGGCCTTGATATCGATTATCCTGCCGAAAGAAAGGATTGGTACGATGAGAATTTCTTCGCTCGTCAGAATTACACTGGTTTCGGAGTAAAAACCAACGAGAATTTCCAACCATTGCGTGAGGGCAATGTCGTCCCGAACCTCTATGTGATTGGTTCTGAAGTCGGAGGTTGCAATCCTCTTGCAGAAGGTAGCGGAGCAGGCGTTGCAATCATGACTGCGTTCAGCACAGCTGACAGGATTCTGGATAAGTAAATCGTTGATATTCATTTGACATTGAAAGAGATATGCAAGAGAAAAACATAAGTTTCAATAATTTCGAACAGTGCATCAAATGTACGATCTGCACAGCTTACTGTCCGGTTGTGGCCGTCAACCCGTTGTACCCTGGTCCTAAGCAGGCCGGCCCTGACGGGGAGCGTCTTCGTCTTAAGAACAAGTACTTTTTCGATGAGAACTTGAAGTATTGCATGAACTGCAAACGTTGCGAGGTGGCCTGTCCGTCCGGTGTAAAAATCGCAGATCTGATCCATTCCGCACGCAGACGTTTTAGTTCCAGTACCCCAGGACTTCGTGACCGTCTTTTGGCTAGTACTGACTTTATGGGCAAAATGGCTAGACCATTCGCTCCAATAGTGAACTTTATGGTGGCTTCCAAGCCAGTTAAAGCGGTGATGGACGCTACTCTCCACATCGACAGCCATAGGACTTTCCCGAAATACCAAGCTCACGGTTTTGAGTCATGGTTTAGGAAAGAGGCACAGGAGGCTCAGAAAGCATATTCAAAGCAAGTCGCATTCTTCCATGGCTGTTCGACTGAGTTCCAACAACCTGAGGTAGGCAAGGCTTTCGTGACAGTTCTGAATGCTGTTGGATATGGAGTTCAGCTAATGGATGAGAAGTGCTGTGGTGTAGCGATGATTTCCAATGGAATGTGGAATGGGGCAACTAAGCACGCTAAACATAATGTCTCTGTCTTTGAAAAGGCTGTAGCAGCCGGACTTCCGATTGTGGCAACATCCTCCACCTGTGTCTTCACGATGAGGGATGAATATCCTGACGTACTTTCTGTTGACAATTCTTCTGTCCGTGACAGCATAACCCTAGTGGAGAAGTTTCTTTTCGAACTCTTGGATGGCGGTAAGATTAAATTAATATTTAAGGAGGACTATCGCGCGAGGATAGCCTATCATATTCCTTGCCACGTGGAGAAACTCGGATGGAGCATATTCACTAAGGCTCTAATGAATATGATTCCGGGAGTGACGTTCACTGTCCTAGACAGCGGCTGCTGCGGCATCGCTGGCACCTACGGCTTCAAGAAGGAGAATTACAAGTACTCGCAGGAGATCGGGCGTCCGGTATTTGAGCAAATTAAGGCTGTCGCTCCTGATTTTGTTTGCAGCGAGTGTGAGACCTGCAAGTGGCAAATAGAAATGTCCACGGAGTACAAGGTCAAGAATCCTATTCTGATCCTAGCGGAGGCTTTGGATCTAGAGGCTACTGCCAAAGCTAACTCACGTTAGATGGCTTATTGTGGAGCGTAAGTGCTTGATTTGTAATTTATAAAGCAATGTCCTTTAGTCAATTCTGGCTGAAGGACATTGCTTTAATTGCTTATTGTCAGGTTGTTATGCTTCACGTAAAAAAGGCGGGACCGTAAGCCGGTTTCTGTTTTTGAATCTGCCATTTATCTTCGCAACCTACCCCCTGGCATCGGGCGGGCAGCCCTCATCTGCCAGTATATTTGGTCTTGCAGGCCCTAACATCGTACCTGGATGGCGTCACCGACACCCATCGTGAGCTCTTGCCTCACGTTTTCACCCTTGCCTGTTGTCAGGCGGTTGTTTTCTGTTACGTCTGTCATAAGATTACTCCCATCTGAGCTTTCCTCAGTAGGGTGCCCTGCCCTGTCCGGACTTTCCTCACCTGGAGCTGAAGCTCCGCAGCGCGGCAGATCGTCCCACCTTTTTATCTTGCAAAAGTACGAAAAAAACTTCATAATCCGTCTTTTCGGTCGCTGAGCCTGTCGAAGCGACTACAATAGTAGAATCGGTACGCTTCGACAGGCTCAGCGACCGATAGAAGAGGCTCAGCTACCGCTTCTCCGTCCGATGAAAAGCATTTAATAAACAAAAATTTTCGGTAATGACATTTTTGACATAAATTTGTAGTCCAGTAAAGAGCAGAAAAGAATATGAGTACAAAGTATGTTTTCGTTACTGGCGGTGTCGCTTCGTCCCTTGGAAAGGGCATTATTGCCGCATCATTGGCCAAACTTCTTCAAGCCAGAGGCCTAAAGGTCACCATCCAGAAATTCGATCCCTACATCAACATTGATCCGGGTACATTAAATCCCTACGAACACGGGGAGTGTTACGTGACTGATGATGGAGCAGAGACCGATCTCGACCTTGGTCATTATGAGAGATTTCTTGGCGTACACATGTCCAAGGCCAACAATGTGACCACTGGAAAGATTTACTGGACCGTCATCAACAAGGAGAGGGAAGGAGCGTATCTTGGCAAGACTGTACAGATTGTACCTCATATAACTGACGAGATTAAGCGCAGGATGCTGCTTCTTGGAAAGACTGGAAAATATGACGTTATCGTTACGGAAGTTGGTGGCACTGTGGGAGATATGGAATCTCAGCCGTTTGTAGAAGCCATTCGACAACTCCAGTGGGAACTTCCTGACGAGGATCTCATCAGCATCCACCTGACTCTGGTCCCTTACCTTCGCGCAGCCAAGGAACTCAAGACTAAGCCAACCCAGCACTCTGTCCAGATGCTCCAGCAGGCTGGAGTACATCCGGACATCATCGTCTGTCGTACCGAGATGGAACTCACTCCGGAGATTAGACGCAAGGTCGCTCTTTTCTGCAATGTCAAGCCAGGTCATGTGATCCAATCAATAGATGCTCCGTCAATCTATCAGGTGCCTCTGAATATGGAGGACGAGCACCTTGATGAGATGGTTCTGAATCATTTCGGAATCTCCGCTCCGGAGCCAGACTTCACAAACCTTAAGTCTTTCCTTGATAGACTCTATAACCCTAAACATCAGGTAGATATAGCACTTGTTGGCAAATATGTCGAACTTCAAGACGCTTACAAATCTATCCTAGAGTCCTTCGTCCACGCTGGAGCCGCCAACGAGTGTAAGGTGAATGTCCACACGGTTCAGAGCGAGCATCTTGACAGTTCCAACCTTGAGGAGAAAATCGGGAATATGGACGGAATCCTCGTTGCTCCTGGATTCGGGGAGAGGGGATTGGAAGGCAAGATTCTTGCAATCAAATACGCCCGCGAGCACAACGTGCCTTTCTTTGGAATATGTCTGGGAATGCAGATGTGTGTGGTGGAGTTTGCTAGAGACGTGCTTGGAATCAAGGACGCGATTTCAGCGGAAGTCAATCCGAATGCTGCTAACCCAGTCATTGACCTGATGGAAGAACAGAAGAGCACCACGATCAAGGGTGGGACAATGAGGCTTGGAGCGTACGACTGTAAACTGGACAAGAACTCGTTGGCTTACAGGATCTACGGTAGTGAGATGATTTCGGAGAGACACCGTCACCGCTACGAGTTCAACAACGCCTACCTTGAAAGGATGGAGGCTGCTGGGCTTAAGGCCACAGGAAAGAATCCGGACACCGGCCTAGTGGAGATCGTTGAGATCCCGACGCATCCGTTCTTCATCGGAGTACAGTTCCATCCAGAACTGAAGAGCACACCGGAGAATCCTCAGCCGATCTTCGTGAAGTTCGTAGCTGCTGCCATGGTTTTCAGAGAAAAGAAGAAGTAGATAAAATGAAGGTGACCCCGAAGAGAATAAGATGAATACAATGAGAAGATTCATGAATATATTCATAGGAACAGCGTTGGCCATGTTGGCACTGCTTTCCTCTTCATGTGCTGACGCCAAGGTGCGCCAGTACAAAGTTCAAGTTGTGAAGGAATATATTCACGATGAGACTTCGTTCACTCAGGGGCTTTTCTTCCTGAACGGGGAGATGATTGAGACCACAGGGCAATATGGCGAATCGACTCTCCGTAAGGTGGATTTTGCGACAGGAAAGGCCTTGAAGAGGTTTGATTTCGACAAGAAATATTTCCTAGAAGGCTCTGTGGAGTTGAATGGCAACATATTCATTCTCACTTGGTTGAATAAGGTTGCCTTTGTTTATGATGCTAAAACTCTGTCCTACAAATCGACATGGAGTTATCCGCGTGAGGGGTGGGGGCTTACTACGGATGGGAAGAGCTTGATTGCGTCAGACGGCTCTGCTAAGTTGTACTTTATGGATGAAAAGTTCAAACAGCAGAAGGTGCTGACTGTCAAGATGAATGGACGTCCGGTGCGGATGCTGAACGAATTGGAATGGATAGAGGGGAAGATTTGGGCTAATGTCTATTTGACTGACTTGATTGTGATAATCAATCCTTCTGACGGGACAGTCGAGGGGACTATTGATTGCACAGGACTTTTGCCTAAGTCATTGCGTGATGCTAACACGGATGTGCTGAACGGAATTGCTTACAATTCTAAAGACGGTAAGATTTACCTTACCGGCAAGTGTTGGAAGCGGCTCTATGAGGTGCGTCTGGTGGAAAAATGATGGTCGCTGAGCCTGTCGTAGCGACTGATTAATTAAATAACAGCGGGGGTACTGGGCTGTTGCCCGGTTGAGATCATACCCAATGAACCTGATGCGGATAATGCCGCCGAAGGGAAGCGATGTCTCAAATTGCCGTATTCGGCAGCCCCTTGCATTAATATTCAAAACATTATGCGAGGTTTTTTATTTGCTACAGCGGCATTGGCCGCTATTACTCCACAGGCTTTGAACGCTCAAAGCCAGTCGGACACCACAAAGGCCGAGATTCTCAATGAAGCCATTGTAAAAGGTGTCCGCGCACAGAAGAACGCCCCTTATGCAGTGGCGAACGTAAGCCGCAAGGCTCTTCAGAACTTTTCCGGAACTGGTAGGGAATTGCCTTTTCTGCTTTCCACAACTCCTGGTGTGCTGTCTTGGAGTGAGAACGGAGTAGGAACAGGAACGACCTACATGCGCATCAGAGGTGCGGGGGATTCCAGAATCAATGTCACCCTTGATGGTGTTCCGCTCAATTCTCCTGAGGATCAGTGCGTTTTCTGGGCTAACATGAACAGTTACTCTGCTCTTCTTGACGGAGTGCAAATCCAACGTGGTGTCGGTTCATCTACCAACGGTGATGGTGCTTTCGGAGGTTCGGTTGCCCTTCGCACCAAGGCACCGTCTTACGATCCGTTCGTGGAACTTAACGCATCTTATGGAAGCTACAACACCTACAACACAGGCTTCTCGATGTCAACCGGACTGCTAGGGAATCATTTCGTTGCCGATGCCGCCTTTCATACTACTGGCACGGATGGCTATGTGCACGGAACAGCCGGAAAGTCAGGCTCTTGGTATGCCGGCCTAAGTTGGATTGGTCGCGACTTCATCATCCGCTACCGCAACATCGGTAACTATGAGCACACAGGCCAGGCTTGGAGCGGTGTCACCGCAGGAACGAATGATTTGTCGATTATGGACGGTACCTACGGCAAGAAAACTGGAATCAAGACTTATGCAGACATGTACCGAGTTGGTCTCGGCAGGTTCAACTCTCTTTATGAATCAATGGACCCAGAAACCTACAAGACGACTCGCTACACCATGAACGATGGCAGTTACTGGCCAAAGACTACGGACAACTTCTGGCAGGATCACAACATACTCTCTGCCGCTTGGGACATTAACGATAACTTGAAAACCACCTTGTCTCTTCATTACACCTATGGCTACGGCTACTACGATGAGTTCAGACCTGACAACAAGGTGTCCAAGTTCGGTTTTGATTTGGTGAATGAGAAAGGAAAACCATTCAGATCAGACTTTGTCCGCCAGAAAGGCTTGTCTCAGAACGCAGTCGGTGCTGTTTACAACATTAGCTATAACAACAATGGCTGGGACGTGATAGGTGGCTTGTCAGCACAAATGTTCTGGGGCAACCATTTCGGCTACCTTACATACGTTTCCAATCCTGATGTCGTAAAGCATTATCCTGCTCTTGCTGGCTTGAACGACACCGCGCTTGACAACGGTCGCTACACGTATTATGATTCAGATGCAAGAAAGGATGACTACAGTGGCTTCGTCAAAGCTTCAAAGCAGTTCGGTGAGCATTTCACTGTCTTCGCTGACCTTCAGTACAGGCGTGTGAACTACACTACGGATGGAATCAACGACAAGTTTGTCAAGCAGGAAGACGGTACCTACAAGAATCAGAGACTTGACATTGATGAGATTTACAATTTCTTTAATCCGAAATTTGGCTTTAGTTACAAGACTGGCAACCACAGGGCTTATGCGTCCGTGGCGATGAGCAACCGTGAGCCGGAACGTAATAACTTCACTGACAATTACAACTATCCTTACCCTAAAGCCGAGCATGTCAACGACTACGAATTAGGCTACCAGTATTCCGGTTCTGTTTTCCGCGCTGGTGCCAACTTCTACTTTATGGACTATGCGAACCAGTTCGTCCAGACCGGAATGCAAAGCGAAATCGGTGAGAACCTGACGACGAACATCAAGGATTCATATCGGGCTGGTGTAGAACTTACGGCAGGTGTTGATGTCGCAAGGTGGCTGACCCTTGAGGCGAATTCAGCCCTTAGTTCAAATAAAATCAAGGACTTTGATGAGGTCGTGGAGGATTGGGACGCGGAATCAGGCTTTACTACCATTCACTATGACAATTCAACACTGGCGTTTTCCCCGTCCGCTATTGTAAACGGATTCGCCATATTCAAAGTTAAAGGTGTTCAGGCGACCTGGCACACCGCATTCGTGAGCCGTCAGTACCTTGACAACACCCAGAACAAGGATCGCTCCCTCCCGGCATATTCATTATCGGGAGTATGTTTCAGTTACCCGATTAAACTTCGTGGCTTCCTGAGGGAAATCACCCTCGGCCTTGATGTCAACAACATATTCAATGCCCATGTTGCTACTTCCGGTTGGGTATATTCCGCAATCTATGCTTCTGGAGGTCATCCTAACGACAACCGCTATTACCAGATCGGTTTCATCCCGATGGCCGGTACAACCGTCCTAGGACGACTTACTCTCAAGTTCTAACCCACCCCGTGGCTGAAATTGTGCCAATCGACTGAAGATTGCATGAACGAAGCCATATTGAACATCTCGAACAACGAACGAACATAACAAATTCCCGCACCCGCCCCGCCTCCCAAGCGGAGTGGGTGTTTTTTGAATATCTTCGGAGAAGAGCAATAGTGCCAAATTACTGAATGATTTCGCGCCAAATTACTGAACAAACTTGCGCCAAATTACTGAATTTTGATATTATTGTGCTATATTTGCCTTAGAAAGAGCATTATACGTTATGGAAGGATATAGGCATAGGATATTGGATTCTCTTCTTGAAAGGAAGCTTCAGGCAAAGGGTGCCGTTTTAATAGAGGGCCCTAAGTGGTGCGGCAAGACGACTACTGCTGAAGAAATAGCCGCAAGCAAGGTGCTTTTGGCCAGAAAAGATGTGAAGGAGCAATTCAAAAGTCTTTTGGAAATAGACATGGATGAGGCTCTTAGAGGAGAAACCCCGATGCTTATCGATGAATGGCAGACGGTGCCAAAACTTTGGGATGCAGTACGTTACACTGTGGATGAACGCCGTAGGATGGGACAATTCATTCTAACTGGTTCAGCGGTTCCGGACAAAGAGGCGGAAGAGGAGAGGGAGCATTCAGGAACAGGTCGTTTCGCTTGGCTCACGATGCGCCCTATGACCCTATTCGAATCTGGGGAGTCAAATGGTTGTGTAAAACTGTCAGACTTGTTCACATCTCCTGCTAAGATTTTCGCAAAGAACGATCTGAATCTTGAAGACATCGCTTTTTTGATATGCAGAGGAGGATGGCCGATGGCAGTCGGGCTCCCTGACGAGATAGCTCTTGAGCAGGCTTTTGATTACTATGATGCTGTAACAAAGGAGGATGTCTCAAAAGTCGATGGGGTAAAACGTGCTTCTGAAAGGGTGCGTCGCCTTATGCGCTCTTATGCGCGTCATCAAGGTACCCAAGCCTCCATTGCAACTTTGCGTGAGGACTTGAAGAACAATGATGCCTCAAGTCTAGATGAGAACACCATAAATTCCTATCTAGATGCACTTCGAAAAATATTTGTGATTGAAGATATGCCGGCTTGGAATCCGAATCTTCGCTCCAAGACTGCCATACGCACCTCAGATACTAGATATTTTGTTGATCCGTCTATTGCTACAGCGTCATTGGAGATAGGACCAATGGACTTGATAAATGATCTTAACACTATGGGACTTTTCTTTGAAACCTTATGCGTAAGGGATTTGAGAGTGTTTGCGGAATCCATGTACGGGAAAATTTACCATTATCGTGATAAAAGCGGTTTGGAATGTGATGCTGTGATACATTTGCGCGGCGGGCGCTACGGACTTATTGAGATCAAATTAGGTGGGCAGTCATTAATCAACGATGGGGCAGCCACATTGACTGCGTTGTCCAATCAGATTGATACATCAAAAATGAAGGAGCCAGCGTTCAAAATGATACTTACCGCCACAGGAGACTATGCATATCGTCGTCCGGAGGATGGCATTTATGTGGTTCCCATCGGCTGTTTGCAACCGTAATCGAGCGTTTGTTCGGCAGCATTCATCGCATTCTTGCTCATGATACCTAAGATATTCTTTGACACGAGTGTGAATCCCCCTGATTTGCGCTCGTCACACAATCTTTATTTTTGTTGAATATTATTTTTTTTCGAACTATTTGGATATTTAGAATAATTCTGTAAATTTGAAACTGCTTAGCTAGCCCGACATCCGATATCTTTTGAGTTAGTATTATTGATTCTTTAGGTTTGGATGCAGGGGTGGGTTGGGCAGACATAATAAGACGTTACTTGACGTTTATCTTCTGAACTCAAACTTGGCAGTAAGAATTCACAAAAGAAGATACGGCAACGGGAACGTCCATTTCGGTGATGATACCATCGCTGCGCTTATTGCGTGGAGGTTATACATATCATCCCTGACGTGGGCTAGCTGCGTTGCTTATCCTTTTGTGATGGCAGCCAAGGCCAGAGTTCGGGATGAGCAAAAGTATGACTCCCACGTCTTTTTTTGTATCCGTTCGGGTAGGGTGGTCACCGGACAAAGAACTAATCAAACTCAAAAAGATGAGTCCGAAACTGTCGATTCATTCATGAAAGAGATGATTGTTAGGGACATATAATTAATGAAACCATTACTGATTTCCATTTTTATCGTGGTTGGGATTGCATTTGTCTCATGTGTCAATGGTGAGCCAAAACGGAACATTCATTCTGTGCTTTCTGAGAATGGCCAGAGACAATCTTCCAATCAGTCAGAAGAGACCTCAGGCGGCATGACAGCAACTTCTGGTGTTGACACTGTACGAAGGGAGAAAACCATACCAAGTGTTCAAGTTTTCATGGAGACATCAGGAAGCATGAATGGGTATGTCAATGGAGGAACGTCTGTATTCCAACAAGTCGTCAAGGAATATCTTTCCGGTATTAACAATGCTAATTTTGCTTCTGACGTGACGTATAACTATATCACCAGCAAAGTCACTCCACAGACGAACGATCTCAATAGGTACATCACGAAGCTCACTCCATCAAGTTTTGCCTTGAATGGAAAAGTGGCAACCACTGATATTGGCGGTATATTCAAGCAGATTCTGTCAATGACTAGTCCAAACACAATAACAATTCTCATTTCAGACTGTATCATCTCGCCAGGACGTAATGTGGACACGAAAGCCTACCTTATGGGTCAAATGACAGATGTGCGCGACGCAATTGTGAATTATATAAACCAGTACGGTGATTTGGCTTGCCTTGTGTATCAGTTTGATTCCAATTTCAGAGGAAATTATTTTGATTATGAGAATACAAAGCATAAAATTGATCAACAACGACCTTTCTACATTTGGGTGTTTGGCAAAACACGCAATATAGCGGAACTTAAACTTCATTATGTCCCTGACAGGGACTTCAAAGTGACATCTATCCGAAATCAATGGATGATATTTAATACGGAACTTTCAGCCATACAAAACAATTTCCAATATGGTATATTACTTCCAAACACCTCTGCTGTTGGAAGCTATAAACGTGTTGATAAGACAACGGTACGCTCTGTCCGCAAACCAAATCCAAGTGATAACTTTCGTTTTTCTTTTGGTGTGAATATGTCGCTTGCTGGTCTTCTCATGGGTAATGACTATGTGAATGACACAAGAAACTATGTCCATTTGGTGAATGGATTATCAAAACAAAAGTTTTACGGCAGAATAGAATCGGACATGAATGCAAATTCTCCATATTCAAATATTTTTTTAGTTGAGTCTGAGCAACCATTTGCAAGAGGCGTTTTTTCATTGGCATTCATTCCTCAGATTCCTGATTGGGCTATTGAGTGTACTGACGATGATGACCGTTCATTCAATGGTGATAATGACGGCAAGACTTATGGCCTTGAAACAATTTTCAACGGGATATACAATGGTTATAATAGTGGAAATAAAGACAATATAATCGCTCAGTTTGATTTTGAAATTAGATAATGCTATATGGAATTCTATTCAATCTTCTATCGTCTGAACCTATATGGTCAGGACCTGTTTTACCATCTTAGCGGATGGGACAGCAACATTCAGGATTTCGTTCAGGACAAAAACCAGCTGCCTTTACTTTGGCTTGTTGCCTTTGGCACTGCGCTATATGTATTTGTGTTTTATTATTTCATTCTTAACCATCCAAGAGTGAACAGACTTTGGCAATGGTTCCTTGCGTTGGCGATTCCGATATTGTTTGTATTCCTTTATTCAAGAGGTGTAGTGATGGCAGATATAAATGGAACCAGCATGCATCCAATTGACCCGACATTAAACATTGCGTCAAACAATGCCACGATGTTTGGGCTGTATAACGGTGTGTTGTCCGGCATATTCTTTTTCCTTTTGTCCATTGCTTTCCGCTTCGGAAGCAAGAACTGCAAGAACACCCCATTCAAATCACTCATTAACAAGAAGTAATAATGGCTAAACTTTATGTTTTCGGAATTGGAGGCACAGGTTCCAGAACACTTCGTGCCCTTACAATGTTGCTTGCAAGTGGTGTGAGATGTGACTTTGAGACAATTGTCCCTATTATAATCGATCCGGACATATCTGCTGCGGACATGACACGCACCGTGGATGTCTTGAACAGATACATGGCTGTAAGAAAGGCTCTCGATTTCAACTCGGCGAACAAGAATCAGTTTTTTAAGACTGAAATATCCCACCTTCAGGACATGGACAGTTTCAAACTCACTCTCGAAAATACTGAAAATGTCTCATTCAAGGATTTCATAAAACTTAACCAGATGGACACTGAGTCCAAAGCTCTCATGTCAATGCTGTTTTCCCAGGCGAATCTGGATTCCGACATGGTTGTTGGCTTCAAGGGAAATCCTAATATAGGTAGCATTGTTCTTAATCAATTCGCTGCTTCTGATGCCTACAAGGCTTTCTCCAACAATTTTGAAGAAGGTGACAGAGTTTTCATTATCAGTTCGATTTTTGGTGGAACAGGGGCAAGTGGTTTCCCTCTCCTTCTGAAGACATTAAGAAATGATGAAAATTCTCAACATTGGAAACTTATCAAAGAATCTAAGATTGGAGCCGTTACAGTTCTTCCTTATTTTAATGTTGAGCAGGATGACAATAGTGGAGTTGATTCTTCGACATTCTATTCAAAGACAAAATCAGCCCTTGCCTACTATGAGAGAAACATTACAGGTAACAATTCAATCAATGCTTTGTACTTCATTGGCGACAATATGCCGGCATCGTACAAGAACCATGATGGTGGTTCCGAGCAAAAGAACAATGCGCATATGATTGAATTGTATGCAGCAATCTCTATTCTCAACTTCGCTTCGACTCCAGATGAGTCACTTACGGGGAAGACAAGGACTTACGAGTTTGGTATCGATACCTGTGACGAAGACATCAAGCAGGTGATTTTTAAGGATCTTGGTCCGGAGACCAAAGGACTCATTCAGAAGGGACTCACAATGTTCTTCTTGATGAACAAGTACATCAAAAATGAACTTGATGATGAATATAAACATCAGCCATGGGCTGTTGACTGTGGTCTTGATGACAATTTCTTCACATCTGATTTCTTCAATGACCTGATGCGTTTTGAAGACGCTTTTGCCACCTGGCTTGACGAACTTGACAATAACAAGCGCTCTTTCAAACCATTTGCTCAAGAGAAGGACAACCCGCTGTTTGATTTGGTTAACGGGCAGAAAGCCAGGAAACTGCCTGTTCTTTCTAGAAACTATTCGCTGTTGGATTCGACAATGAATGGCAATTGGAAAGGATGGAACAAGTCTGCGTCAAAGGAACAGAAATTCATTGAACTCTTTTATAGGGCAACAGATAAATTGACACTTAAAAAATTCAATTTCTAGATTATGGCAAAGGTGTTTAGGATACATAAAGAAGGCTCTGGTAACATCATTGATTGGCAGGAAAGCCATTCTTATGGAGACAATGTCATCAAACAGATTGTGGATCCGTTTGGTGCAAAGGCAACTAAAGAGATTACTTCTATACCATCACCGTTTTCAAGGATTGACTTGGCGGTGACTGCTTTCAAAAATGTTTGTGACTATGGTTTGGAAGGAGATACAATTTACCATAAAATAGTGTCGGATTGCTTGGACATCGGAGAGATATTCTTTAATGTGGATAATTTCAAAGACCCACGCAACAGGGCGAATGACAAGATTGAAATATTAGTTTGGGACAGGAATAAGGAACTTGACAATCTGTCAAAAGGGAACACCCAGCATAAACTTGTAGGTGCTACACTTGACATGTATCTCAATCAGGATGCCAAGGCCTATAATTTTGACAAGATGGATCGCATCTACCTATTGAACTACAGAGGTCCGGATAGGAAGGATCCGCAAGTAAACATCATTGGGGCGACCTCTCCTGCGACTTTGTTCTTCAGTTCGGCAAATGATTTGACCTATGTGTCAAATCACCTACGCTTCAGAACAAATGACTGTCCGTTTGACTCTCATTACTCTCCATTGTTCGTAAGGGATATTGAGTTCCAAAAATTCTTGTATGCATTCCGGCTCAGCATAGGAAAGATAAGATTCGCGGAATTGTTTGAGGCTGTAAACGAATATCTCGATGAGTCCTATGCTCGTCTCAGCAATGAACATAAGACAGAAATAGACACCCTAACTGAACAGTCTATAAATATTTATGATATTCTCGATGATGGAAACTCAAATCAAGTTGACATTCTCGGCTATCATTTGAGAAAAAGGAGTGAGACTGGAGTAATCAAGAGTGACTTTGAGATTATGTGCAGCTCCAAAAATCATGGGGTTTATCCTCTCGTACTTCCTGTAAAAGCAGGAAACACTTATGCGGATCTCTCATACGTACAGGGCAAATGGGACAGTTCATATCAGGCTCCATACAACGACTCGTCTGACCTTGATTCAAGGCATTTGCCATACGTGGGGCTCAAATATCCTTATCTGACAATAGATGATTTTCTTTCCAGAAACCTCATTTTTCTGCCTTATGAATTCAACGGCAAGGATTTCTACAACGGCAACATTGACACTAGAGTCCATAACTATTCATATCTGCTACCTCTCACTAAGACATTCTTCGAGTACTTTAGCGTAAACGATCTTACAAGCACTATGAAGGATGGAAAGAATATGTTTGAGCTCCAACCGGCAAATGGCGGAAGTGTGAGGGTTGTCCTCAGAATTCCCATCCGGAATGGACGATACATCGAATACGAGCGTTTATATGTACCAGGCAAACCTGTTGATCTGAATGATGGTTCGGCATGCATCGTGGAAAAGCAATTCGGGATGGGGGTACTTCCTCTTGTAAGATTCGGAGATGGTGTCATTCCTAGTTATAGGATAGCCATGTTCAGCAAGTCTGGAAGAACGTCTCTTGAGTTTGCAAATGATGGAGAGGAATGTGATATAATTCACCACGTTACCAGAAGAAAGGCGAATTCGTCAGCATGCAGTGTTGAATCATATGTTCTCGAAAGAAACTTTGATGTAATCTATGTGACAGTTGATGGGGTGACAAATGTCATCGTGCCTCTTTTCCGTTCCACTAATGGGGGCAATCAGTTCACTTTTGCCATTGATTTCGGTACAACCAACACGCACGTAGAGTATTCAATCGACAAGTCTTCACCACGCGCGTTTGACATCTTGAGTTCTGAGATACAGCTCTGTCGCTTTAGCACAGACTATATTACTGAGCAGGAAGACTTTGATATAAATGTGGCATTTGAGGATTCATTCATACCTTCGTCAATAGGTGGAAACTCTGAATTCAAGTTCCCGATAAGGACAGCATTTGCTGAGTGGGAAGAAGTTAACTACCAGAAGCACACGGAAGCTCTTGCGGATGTAAACATCCCATTCCGCTATGAAAAGGCTCGTATGCCATTGTACAACAAGGTCAAAACAGACCTCAAATGGGCATCGGCAGGGGATTCGAATATCAGAGTGAAGTTGTATTTGGAGACACTCTTCATCATGATTAGAAACAAAGTGCTTCTCAATGGAGGACGACTTTCTGACACCAAAATTGTTTGGTTCTATCCAGCAAGTATGTCTGTAGCCAGAAAAAATTCATTTGAACAGACTTGGAAGTCTCTGTTCAAGAAATACATTGGATCAGACTTTGAGACGAACCTTCTGTGCCTGTCCGAGTCTGCGGCTCCATATTTCTACTATAAGAATAAAAAGGGAATTACTTCAGATGCGGTCACAATTGACATCGGCGGTGGTACGACAGACGTTTTTGTGGTTCAGAATAACATTCCTACCCTGATGACATCATTCCGTTTCGCCTCCAACTCTATTTTCGGTGACGGGTACAACTGGAGTCCTGACAGCAATGGGTTCGTCAAGAAATTTTCAGGTAAGATAGAGGATGCACTTAACGCCAACAGCTCACATCTTATGGATGTTCAGAATGCTTTTACGGAAATTATGAAATCTGACAGTTCCAGCGATATCTCAGCGTTCTTCTTCTCTCTTGCGACCAACGCATCAGTCGCTGAAAACAGAATCCCTCTTGACTATTTGAAGATGCTGGCGGAAGATTCAAAGATGAAATATGTATTTATCATTTTCTATGGCTCTCTCATATATTACCTTGCCAAGATGATGAAGTCTAAGAATCTCAATGTGCCGCAAGTGATTGCATTTAGTGGTAATGGATCTAAGACGTTGAGCGTCCTTTCGACTTCAGACAAGACGCTTTCTGATTTTGTCACGTGCCTATTCCGTAAGGTCTATGGTCAGAGCGAGGATATTCGCATCATCAATGAGGATGAACCGAAACTTGCGACAAGCAAGGGGGGGATTTATTATGACGGTTCACTCTCGTATGAGGATGTAGAAAAAATGAGATATTCGCTCCTTGGTACAGATGGTACCACTTCTGTGGCTGGTATTACATACAATCAGGTAAATAATGAGAATACAATCAAGAAAGTCAGCCAATCTGTCGGGAAGTTCATAGATGACCTCTTTTCTGTTGAGGGAATCAATAAGATATTAGTGGATTCATTGGGTGCGGATGCGAGTCTTTTCTCTAAGGTTCCGTCACTCTGTAAGAAGAATCTTGAAGAATTCACAAAGCAGGGACTGAAAGCGAAATTGGATGAACTCAGCGATTGGGGCGTAGAACCGACCGCCCCTGTAGAGGAGACCATGTTCTTCTACCCGGTCGTATCTATGTTGAACAACCTTGCAAGGGAAATCAGTAATATGTAGAAAGCATGGGAGCTTCAGTTTTAAATATTCCAATATGGGATTGGATTGCTTATGGGTGGTGTCTTCTCAATACTATTCTGATAATTCTCTTGTTTGTCAAGCTAAAGTCTTGTGATATTGAGACGATAAAGAGTTGTATTGAACATTCTGTTAGGTATGGAAGGTTAAAAGATGCGATAGAGTCACTGCTTGCGGATGTCAAAAAACAACAGAGATCAATTCGGGATGTTGTTGCCGGGTTGGAATCTTCATTGGCAGAGACTAGAGTGTCTGAGATCTCATCCCCTCAGGCTGTGGCTGAAATCCGGAGAGGAAAATCTAATGAGACCTTATCCAAACCAATGAAATTATATGCAAGTACTTGTTCAAAAGGTGCGTTCAGGACTGTTTCGGATTGTCCGAATGATAAAGCAATATACATAATTTATGTTGATGATGTGAATGCCGATCAAGGGATAGTAAGCATAGATACCCAGGCGTATGACAAAGTGGCTCAAACTCAGGAATATCTTAAGGACGCCTGTGAAGTCTCTGGGAGTGGTTCCAAAGTAAAGGAAGTCAGCTCTGGTACGGTCGCAAAAGAAAAAAATGGTCAGTGGGTTATTAAAAAACGAATAGTAGTAGAACTATCTTAATTAATTAACTATTATGTTGCAGTTTGCAGGATTCGCCGTGGAGATTTTGATTGTCGTGGTCATCATCTTCTTTCAAGTTCAATACTTTATCATTAATGGAAGGAAGAGAAAGATGCTTTCCTCCATTTTCCCGAAAGATTCAAAAGAGCATTTTGAGACGGATAGAGATGAAGAGGGAGTAGTTCAAATAATTGTTAAGGGATATGAGAACGATGTGCTTGATGAGGAGATAGTAAAGCCTGTAAATTCATATCTTAAAGAGAACAAAGGGGCTACAGATTACCATATTATAAAGGATTTGACGGATCGTTCATGCGACAAGGTTCAAGAGGAGGTTGACTCTTACAACCCTATACCCCTTTACCTTGGCTTGTGCGGTACAATGCTTGGTATCATCGTGGGTATAATCTTCCTCTGCTTGGGAGGAGGACTGGATTCATTGCTTTCATCCGCATCATCGACAGCATCGGAGTCTGACGCTGCCATAGATGCCACGAAAGCAGCTTCACAAGGAATTCAGCATCTGCTTGGTGGTGTCGCCATAGCAATGGTGGCGAGCTTTGTCGGTGTCATCATGACAATACTCGGAACTAAACGGACAAAATCAGCGGTAGCCGACAACGAGGAAGGTCGAAATAAATTTCTTTCTTGGATTCAATGCAACCTTCTCCCTCAAATGAGCAGTGACGTAGTAAGTACACTTGGTGTCTTCTATAGAAACCTCAATAACTTTAACAGCATCTTTTCACAAAACTCAAGAGAACTGAAATGCGCTTTTGAGCAGATTCAGAAAGCATATCAGGAGCAGACGGAATATGCAAAGGAACTCAACAAACTGGACATTGATAAAGCTCAGTTGGCTTTTGCTTCGCTTGGAACCGCAACTCAGCGCATCAATGATCTTAATGTGTTCTTAAGGGATTCTTCAACATACATCTCGAAGATTATTGAGCTTAACGATAAACTTGAAACTGCGGATTCAAGAACAAAGGCTGTCGAAGAGATGGGGATTTTCTTCAAGAACGAAATTGAGCAGATTAATGTCAGAAAAACATTGTTGAGTGAGTCCGTGGGTCAGATAGACTTAGCCCTGAAGGATGCGATTAAGGGACTTCAAGTTTCTTCAACTGAATATGTTGGCAATCTCAAGGAACATCTGGCCAAAATTTATATTGATTTCCAGGATGCCGTGGCTGAACAGCAGCGGATTCTTACAGAAAAACTGGCCGAGTCTTCAAATCTTCTCTCTCAGTTCAAGAGACTCGAAGCGATAGAGCATGAACTAAAGAAATTGGATAAACTTGATAATATCCTCACCGCTCTGAATTCATTGGATGGTCGTTTCGAGGGCTTACAGTCAACAATCAAGACGACAGGAGCCTCATTAAAAGGCTATGGAGACAGCATAGCCCAAATGAACCATCTGTCCCCAACGGAACGTGACATGAAGGTTACGGTAAAGATGCCAATGCCGGCTTGGCTTCTGTACGTGACATGTTCACTCTTGCTCATAGCGAGCATCTTTTCAATAGTGTTTCCTATCTTGGTTAAATTCGGGGTGATCTGATATGTCGAAAAAGAAAAGAGAGTCTTTTTTTTGGACTAGTTATTCTGACCTAATGACAAGTATGTTCTTTGTCATGCTTACCCTCTTTGTTTTGGCAATTGCCTTGCTTCACAGAGAAGTCGTAAATATAGGTAAAGAACGGGATGCAATGGGCAAAGAAAGAGATGCGACGAAAGAGGAACTCGCAAAAATCAATGAGATAAGGCAGGCTGTTCAGAGCATAGATTCAACGTATTTTGACTATAATGATGAATATAAGAAGCACATTTTAAAGACGATTGTCAAATTCCATACTGGTAGTGCAGACATTAATGACTTGGATCAGAGTACAAAAGACGAACTAAACGCTGTTAAGGTCTCAATTTCAAAATTTATGGGGAAATTGTATGAAAAAGACAAAAGTGCGTCTTATCTTCTCGTGATAGAGGGGCAGGCATCAAAGGACGCTTATTCGTACAACAACCAGTTGAGTTACGAAAGAGCTCTTTCACTTTTTAAATTTTGGTTTCCTGACCAGAAAGAAACCACTCTTCGGTTTGAGAACTATCCGTGTGAGGTGGTAATTGCAGGAGCCGGATGTATGGACGGAAAACCAAGAGCGGAAAACAATGCGGACAATCAGCGATTCTTGATTCAGATCATGCCCAAACCTGGTATAATTGATGAACAGTAGATTCTTCATATTGTTTCTATGCCCGATCATAACGGCGTGTATTCCTTCCACTCCACACGGAAAAGTCGCCTCTGCACGGACAGATGTGATTTATGGACAAAAGTTAGAGTTGCCATCAATCTCCTCATCGGAGGATGTCATAGTCCATACCGGATATACAGTTTCTTATAACTCCAAGAGAAAAATCCCCAATTGGGTGGCTTATGAATTGACACCTGAGGAAGCAAATGGCACAACACCGCGTCCAAATAACTCACCATTTCGTGAGGATCCTGATTTTAGAGGACCACAGCCATCAAGAAGTGACTACTCAAATAAGCAAAACTGGGACAAGGGGCACTTGGCTCCTTGTGCGGATATGAAGATTTCCCGCACGACTATGATCGAGAGTTTCTATTTCACGAATGTTTGTCCTCAGAATCATAGCATTAATTCAGGCGATTGGCAGACACTGGAAGAATTGGTTCACAATATGGCTGCAAAGTCAGGGAAGACAATGTACATTGTGTGTGGACCAATTGTGTCAGAAGGACAGTTTGGTACTTTGGGTGCTGCTGGCATTACGATTCCGGACTATTTCTTCAAGGCGTTGTTGTACAAAGACGCCAATGGATACCATTCCATTGCATTCGTAATGCCTAACAAGCCGTCTTCTCGGTGTCTTGGCGACTACTCATTAAAAGTGAATGACCTTGAGAGAATAATCGGTGTGGATATGTTCACGAACTTGGACAAAAGAATTCAAGAGTCCGTGGAGGCTCAACATATTCTAAATGATTGGAATTTAAAAATATCGGAGCAACATGGTGAAAAAGAAAAATAAAATTGGCAGTTCATCTTTCCTCTATGGCATCTTGGCTGCAGTTTTGCTCCTATGCCTCTTTGACATGCCGTACGGTTTCTATACGTTTGTCAGATTTCTGGCATCAGTGTCTTTCTGCTACCTTGCATTCAAGGCATGCAGCGAAGGAAACAATGACAGAATGGTTCTGTTCATAGCATTGACCGTTCTGTTCCAACCGTTCATCAAACTGCCATTGGGTAGATTCCTTTGGAATATGGTGGATCTGATTGCAGCTGCGATCTTGGTGTACTACCTCATCTCGCACGTGAATAAATAAGTGAGGTATATATTTTTAGGCTGTTCTTACGAAATCCTTTCAGTCCATTATGCAACTGAGTAGTATGCGAGTGTGAGTCGGATGAAAAAGTACGAAGGCGTGGCGATTGTTTTTCAGCCTTGTGGCCTTTGAAGGCAGTTCTGGTTGTGATGAGGATGAAGGGATTTTGTAAAATGAATGTGATTTTACGGTAATGAGGTGTAATGTGAACTCAGGACTGAAATGAATCTTACTTGCAGTCACACTGGATTTTTGAGATGAGAGCGTCAGTATTTTGATAGGAAAGAGAAAATTTATGCTATCTTTGTATGAATTAACTGAAATCCTATATGGTTCTGCTGATAGTTTATATGCTGGGAACGCTGGGGGTGTCGTTCCTTTGTTCGCTTTTGGAGTCGGTGCTGATGTCCACTCCGCTCTCTTACATCACGATGAGGAAGGAGCAGGGATACAGGCCGGCGGAGAAATTCCTGAAGTACAAATCTGACCCGGACAGGCCTCTGGCGGCTATCCTTTCTTTGAACACGATCGCCAACACGCTTGGAGCGGCGGCTGTGGGCCGTCAGGCGACCATTTTGTTCGGAAGCACATGGTTCGGAATCATTTCGGCTCTGACGACATTGCTGGTGTTGGTCTTCTCCGAGATTGTACCTAAGACCATAGGAACCTCATATTGGAAAAACCTTATGGGGTTTGTCACATCGGTCATCTCGTTCCTTTCTGTTCTGATGTGGCCGCTTGTGATCATGGTCCGCTTGATAACCAATCTGATGACTAAGAATGATGACGAGGCGACCGTCAGCAGGGAAGAGGTGACGGCGATGGCGAACATCGGGGCTGAGGAAGGCGTAATCGACTCGGACGAGAACAAGGTCATTCAGAACATCATGAAGCTGGACAATGTCAAGGCTTGCGATGTGATGACCCCGAGGATTGTCGCGATGACAGCGCAGGAGAACATGTCCCTGAAGAATTTCTACAAGAACGACACTTACCTTCATTTCTCCAGAATTCCGGTCTATGGTGATTCTCCTGAATATATCACCGGCTACATCCTTCTGAGCGACGCTCTTGAGGGACTGGCGGACGATGAGTTCGACAAGCGCCTGGTGGAGCTGAAGCGCCCGATCTCCTTCTTCAAAGAGGAGGACTCCTGCGGCCACATCTGGGAGGAACTTCTCAAGAAGCACGAGCAGATAGGTCTCATCATTGATGAATATGGCTGCTTCCAGGGCATCATCACACTAGAGGACATCATCGAGACGATTCTCGGTTTAGAGATCATAGATGAGAACGATCAAGCCACTGACATGCAGCAGTTCGCACGCGAGCGTTGGGAACGTCGCCAGAAACGGTTCCGGACGATTGTCCTTCCTAAAGATGAGGACAAAGGGAGCCAAGCATAATAGTTTTTGGTAAGGAATTCCTATCTTCTCAACGTTTTAATTTAAACAATATTTGATTATTTGAGCTAATTGATGTTAATTTGTGGCTTGGATATATTTATAACTAATGATTATGAAAACTAAATTCTTAGGCGCGGTGGCTCTGATGGCCTCTATTTTCGCCATGTCAGCTTGCCAGAAGGACAAGGCTGATGACACTTGGAAACAACTGCCGGTTGAGCAGATCACCGTTGAAAGCGGCAATGCTAAACTATCTGTAAATGAAGTTCCTTGCACCTATGGTAACGTCCAGTTTGTTGCTGGCGGAGAGGATAACGCGGTGTTGACATTAACTGGTGCTGTCCCAGGGTTTTCAGAGGTGAAAGTAAATGTTGACCTAATTAAAAGAGGTGAGAACACTTTCCATTTTTCTGGATCCGAGGTTTTGTCAACTCCTCCGTCAATCGCTGCTACTTTGCGCAGCGTTGAATCTTCGGGGTTCTACACCGTTGCTGTTGAAGGTGATGTGACCGTAGAAGGCACGATTTCGGTTGGTGTTACCACGTATGTGTCATCTGCCATGACCACTTCATTGAAAGGAAGTTGGAACCTTGTACGTAAATGTCAGTATGGAGAGACTGGACCAGTCAACGGCCCAGCGCAGATCACATGGAAAGTAGCAGCTGAGGCCGGAGGGAACATCGCTACAATCGTAGGCCTTGCTAATGCTATAGTCTGCCCACTGTTGACTGAGGTGCTCAATCAAGTTACCTTTGATGAGTCAGGCAATATCATGGCCCAGTATTATAGCAATCTCGATTTGGGTGATGACGCACTTTCAAAGATCTTTGAGTTGATTGGTTCAGTGCAACCTGACGCTGAAGGCAATGTCACTTACACAGCCCATCATACGGATTGGCTTGATTCACCGAAGGCAAACCTCGCTTTTTGGTATGCTCAAGAAAGTTCTCTTTTCATTGTTCCTAACATCGCTGCCATCATTAATGCAGCAGACTCAGAGAGCACCAGGACTGACAGAACAGACTTGTCTGGCATTGACCTATCCGCGATAATGGAGCTATTGTCAAAGCTTAAGGAATATGGCGTGGATGTCGAAGCTCTCAACACAGAACTACAGAAGATTCTGACTAGAGGCATTGAACTAAAATATTCAGAGAAGGATGGCGGTCTGAAGATCTATGTGGACAAGGCTCTTTGCGCCCCTATCATTGAAGCTCTGCTTCCAGCCCTTAAGACTCTTGACTCGTTGCTTGATGAACTCTCCAAATCAGAAGACCCTGATGATCAAGAGACTGTTGCAACGGTGAAAGCAGTGTTTGCCATACTTGGTCTTGAGAAACCATCAGACCTTGAGCTTGTCTGGAAAGCGACTTCCGAGTTCGAGATTGCCCTTAACTTCACTAAGGCGTAGAATTAAGTCAAGATTGATCAACAGCGGTCACTTACTTCAAAGTGACCGCTGTTATTATTTGTAATCAGTTGCCTCCGAAGCGCCATCCGAATCCGAGCATTAGATTGTTTGGATCGTGGAAGTCGTGAAGCTTGTAGCCGATGTGAAGGAACAGGTTTCTATAGAGGTCGGTTTTCAGTGCAAGGGTCTGGTAGAATCCCTTGAGCTCGTCTCCTTTGTAGATGACGTTACGGCCGAAACCGATGTTCACGGAGAATATCGGCATGACAAATTCAGCCCTAAGAGAGAGGCCGACTCCTAATTGCTCGTTAAGGGGCGGGCGATAGAAGCGGATTTTTCCGTCTTCACCTATCCCGGCCACATGATCACCGACATTGGCGCTTTCATCGTACTGGACATCGAGCGAGAGTCCGGCCCTGAAAAACTTATTAACCCTGTATAGCGGGCTGATGTTCAGTCCGAGAATGCCGAATTTGCCTTCGGCAATGTATGGAGAGTCATTCCACATCAACCCTTTGGCTCTTCCTGCCCCGTACAGGAGAATGTCGTAGGTCATCCTGTCTGCAAACCTTGAACTTTTCAGAGAGGCGTATTCATTGACGGCAGAGGCAGGCGTCCGAAATTTCTTGTTCTCGGGGCCGAAACTTCTGCTAACCCCTATCCGCCCTCCGGTGGTGTTGACTCCAGCGTTAGGATAGGATGTGTTGCCGTTGGAAAAATGTGTAAGGTCGATTCCTGCGGAAAGCGTCCAATTGTCAACTGGCTTCCATGAAAGCAGGATTCCGAAATTGATGTAGGCGTTCACCCTTGAGCCGACCACCATATTGTATTCATTGGCATAGCTGTGCAGGTCAGCGTAGGGGTCATAGGGATGCCATCCGAAAGAGACTCCGAAATTCCATTCGTAGTCTAACGAAAGCGTTGGCGAAATCTGTGCGAGCCTTGCGCCTTGGAACACATAGACTGCTGCGGGATCACCGATTTCCTTATGGTCAAAGAACGTGTTGAAAGCGATCCCAATCCCTTGATATGCTGTGGGATATAATTTTCCGAAAGGGCTGGAAGACGGGAATGAGAATGAATATTGCAGATGCACCGAACCGCTCTTGTCCAACCGTTTGCCAAGAGAGTTGTCCCCTCTGAAAAACTTGTGTGTCGGCAGAATGTAGGACGGGCGGACATTGATCCCGACCCTATGCGTCACCTTGGAACTGTCCGCCTGATGGCCTTCCGCAATCAGTGAGGCGGATAAAGCCAGAATCGTCAGAATTGGTTTTATGAATATCCTTACTCTCATCGCTTCTCTGTATATAGGGAGAACACTCCGTTCGGAGACATGCTCGAAAACTTTCCTTTGATCTCCACAATCTTGCCTGTGGCCTTATTTCTGAGGGACATGTTGTAGCCGGTAGAGTAGGTGTCAATGTTCCAAAGCACGTTATAGTACAGAGAAAATTTTCCGGTAGGAGGAAATTTCATGATAATTTCTCTGTCATCCACAAGCGGGTATTCTTTTGTGTCGTAACTATAGATTACAGAGTCTTGCTTGCTGAAACAGAGTGTCTCATCATTCAATGCTCCGTCGGGTACGGGTACTCTGAAGTCTCCGCAATAAAGTCCGAACCCGGAATCGTCCGAGAATTTCACCTGTCTGGCCGCTCCAAAAAACACTCTCATATTGACGCGCAATGTGTCGGGACCTTCATTTTTGTAAGACAGGGGGCCCCAGCCTTTTTCATATTCGGGGAAAGTCCTTGTCACTGGCTCGTTCCACTGGATTCTTTCCAGCTCATAGCCGGAGCTGCGAGGTTGGGTGACAGTCAAGGTGTCATATTCAAATGAAGATGCGATGACAACATCAACTTTGAGGTCTGAATCAGAAAAATTAGGCTGGAAGAACATGGCCAGTTCTCTCTCCGAGGACTTTTTGTAGAACATCGTGAATCCATTATCCGACAGTTTCATTTTACCATCATCAATCTCTGTCATTTCGGAGCTGAGGCCAGGATGCCAACTATGTCCACCGTTGACACGTATAGAATATACCCGCCAATCGCCGGTCTTGAACCTGACTTTGATAGAGTCCCCGTCTTCAGGGAGTGAAATATCGCGGATTGAAGGACTTAGCTGATTCACAAACGCATCTTGATTGCATCCGCAGGCAAGCAAAGCAAGCCATATCGCGGATGCAATTGACACAATCCGTTTGAGAAATGCCTTTTTCATCGGTTCAACACAAAGTCTTGAAGTTCCTCGTAAAACCGCTGGGTAGGGAAGCCCATCACGTTGTAGAACGATCCCTCAATTCGGGTGATTCCAACGTAGCCTATCCATTCTTGGATGCCGTAGGCACCAGCTTTGTCGAAAGGCTTGAAGTTGTCAATGTAATAGTCTATCTCGTTGTCTGAAAGATTCTTGAAATAGACATCAGTTGAGACTGAGAATGTTCTTTTTCGATGAGCATCACGGATTGTCACGGCTGTAATCACCTGATGTTCACGGCCTGAGAGAAGCCTCAGCATCCTGACGGCGTCTGCCCTGTCCTGAGGCTTCCCCAGAATCTCGACCCCGCACAAGACCATCGTGTCCGATGTCACCAGAATCTCGTCATCGGCAAGTTCTCTATGAAAGCCGAGTGACTTACCCTCCGACATCAATTCGGGAACCTTTACGTGCGGAGTGTCAGGGGAGTACTCCTCGACAAACGAAGTGCCCGTGTCAACCGTGAAATCAATGTCAAGTCCTGCCAGAAGCTCGCGTCTTCTGGGGGAGTTGCTGGCTAGGATGATCCTCTTTCCGTGAGTGAACATATTCCTAAAACTTTTTCTTGTAAGTGACGGCATCGAAGTCCCATCGCCCTTGCGCCTTCATGGCCTTTTCCATGTACTCGCGCACGCATGCTCTTCCTCCCGGCCTGTCGGAGATGATGTCCGCAGCTTCCTTGACCTCCTCGACGGCATCGCTTGGACAGACTCCGATCCCGGCTGCCAAGATTACCTCAATGTCGGGGATGTCGTCACCGAAGTACATGACTTGGTCTGGCCTTAAGCCATGTCTCTTGCAGAAGTCCTCGAAGTCTTCGATTTTGTCGCGGGAGCCAAGATAAATGTCCTCAGGATTGATGCCGTTGCTGCTGAATCTGGCTCTGATGCTTTGTGACCGTCCCCCTGTGATCACACCGACAGGGAAGCCGTTCATGCATGCCATTCTGACGGCAAAACCATCCTTGGCGTCAAAGGTCCTGTAGAGCTGGCCTTCGAGATCCGCCAGGATCCCACCGTCCGTCATCACCCCGTCAATGTCGAACGTGAATGCTTTGATGTCCTTGAAATCTGTCATTATGATTTGGCTCCGTTAGGACCGAATTGAGGCAGATCACCGAGATTGAACGTTCCTCCCTGTTGTGGCTGACCACCGCCAAGGTTGACGAGTCCGAACTGAGACTCGTATTTGGTCACATTGTCCATGAGTGCGTTAAGAAGCCTTTTGGCATGCTCTGGAGTCATCACGATGCGGTTGCTGATGTCAGGCTTCGGCAATCCAGGAAGGATGGTGGCGAAGTCGATGATGAACTCGCTGTGCGAGTGTGTGATTATTGCAAGGTTTGAATATGTTCCCTTTGCTACTTCTGGACGAATCTCCAGACTGATTTCTTTCTTCTCTTCCATAGTATGTGTGTATTTTAAGGCAAATTTAGTGAAAAATGTGCTATCTTTGTAAACTTTGTATATTATAAGCGAGAATATGAGCGAGAAAAAAGAACTTTCCGCAAAGTACAATCCAGCGGAAGTTGAAGACAAATGGTACGCATGGTGGACAGAGCACAAATGCTTCCACTCCGAACCGAACGAGAAAGAGCCATACACGATAGTCATTCCGCCACCTAATGTGACAGGAATCCTTCACATGGGACACGTGCTGAACAACACATTGAATGATGTGCTGATACGCAAGGCTAGGATGGATGGTAAGAACGCCTGCTGGGTCCCCGGCACGGACCACGCATCAATCGCTACCGAAAGCAAGGTTGTGGCCAAACTCAAAGGAATGGGAATATCCAAGGAGGACCTTACCCGCGACGAGTTCATGAAATATGCCTGGGAATGGAAGGAGGAGCATGGCGGAATCATCCTGAAGCAGCTCCGCAAGCTGGGAGCTTCCTGTGATTGGGACCGCACGAGGTTCACGATGGAGCCGGAGCTTTCCGACGCCGTGATTGCCACATTCTGCTATTTCTACAAGAAAGGAATGATTTATAGAGGTGTACGCATGGTCAACTGGGATCCGGTCGCGCTGACCGCAATCAGTGACGATGAGGTCATCCACCGGGACACCAAGAGCCATTTCTATCACCTTAAATATTATGTTTCCGATGGTAACGGCAATCCGACCGACAAGTATCTTGTGATCGCTACGACTCGTCCAGAGACAATCATGGCCGATGCAGCCATCTGCGTGAATCCTGCTGATGAGAGACATCATTGGCTGAAAGGTAAGAAGGTGCTCATTCCGTTGATCAACAGAGAGATTCCTGTTATTGAGGACAGTTATGTCGAGATGGATTTCGGTACGGGATGCCTGAAAGTCACTCCAGCCCACGATGCCCACGACTACGAGATCGGCCTTCGCCACAATCTTCCTGTCATGGACATTATCGATGACCACGGACGTCTGAACGAGAAGGCTCAGATTCTGGTAGGTGAGGATCGTTTCGATGCCAGAAAGAAGATTGTCAAGATGTTGGAGGATTCCGGCAATCTTGTCAAGGTGGAGGAATATACCTCTCCGGTAGGATATTCGGAAAGAACCAACGCCGTCATCGAGCCTAAGCTTTCCGCACAATGGTTCCTCAAGATGGAAGACCTTGCCGCCAAAGCTCTTGAGAGTGTCGAGTCCGGCAAGATAAAACTGATTCCGGACAAGTACCGCAACACCTACCGTCACTGGATGGAGAACGCCCACGACTGGTGCATCTCCCGTCAGCTTTGGTGGGGACAGAGAATTCCGGCCTACTATCTCCCTGATGGACAGATTGTTGTCGAGGAGACCTCTGAGAAGGCTCTCGCAGCTGCTCAGAAGATCAATCCTGCACTTACAGCCGCTGACCTTAGGCAGGATGACGATGTGCTCGACACATGGTTCTCCAGCTGGCTCTGGCCGATCTCCGTGTTCGATCCTCAGAAGCCTGGACATCCAGAGCACGAACCGAACAAGGATCTCGCTTACTACTATCCTACAAATGATTTGGTTACAGGACCGGACATCATCTTCTTCTGGGTTGCCAGGATGATCATGGCCGGGGACGAGTTCATGAACGATATTCCGTTTAGCAACGTGTACTTCACAGGAATAGTGCGCGACAAGCTTGGCAGGAAGATGTCCAAGACCCTCGGAAACTCTCCGGATCCGCTTGACCTCATCGCTAAGTATGGAGCCGATGCAGTGAGGATCGGTATGCTGCTTTGCTCTTCTGCCGGCAACGACATATTTTATGATGAGTCACAAGTTGAGCAGGGAAGAAATTTCTGCAACAAAATCTGGAACTCATTCCGTCTTGTACAAGGATGGACGGTTGATGAAAAACTTCAACAAAGTGAAGTTAATAAGTTGGCTGTAAATTGGTTCGAGAATAAGTTGAATCAGACAATTCAGGCAGTAGAGAACCATTATTCTAAGTTCAGAATCTCTGATGCGCTGATGAGTATCTATAAGCTTTTCTGGGACGAGTATTGTGCTTGGTACCTTGAAGCTGTCAAGCCGGCATTCGGTGAGAGTATCGACAAGGCAACGTATGATGCCACTATCATATTCTTTGAAAAGTTGCTGAAGATGATTCATCCTGTGATGCCGTTCATCACGGAGGAACTCTGGCAGTCCATGGCAGAGCGCAAGGAAGGGGAGACCATCATGTACCAGCCGACTCCTAAGGCCGGTCCTGTCGATGAAAAGGTCATCGAGGAGTTTGGAATCGCTCAGGAGGCAGTGAACGGAATTCGTGGAATCCGCCAACAGAAGAACATCTCACCAAAGGAGAGCCTAGCCTTGAAAGTAAAGGGTGATTTCCCAATGAATATGCATCCGGTGGTTACCAAGCTTGCCAATATCTCTTCGGTGGAGAATGTTGCTGATTTCGGTGATGCAGCCGGTGTCTCATTGCTTGTTCGTACAGTAGAACTCTTTGTTCCGCTTGAGGGGCTCGTTGATGTCGAGGAGGAGATCAAAAAGATCGAGACCGAGCTGGAACATCAGCGTGGTTTTCTTGAATCTGTGAGGAAGAAGCTGTCCAACGAAAGCTTTGTAGCCCATGCTCCAGAGAAAGTTGTCGCTCTTGAACGTAAAAAAGAGGCTGACAGCCTTTCAAAGATTGAAAGTTACGAAAAGGCTCTCGCTGCGTTGAAAAACAAGTGATGAAACGAATTTGTTATAGGTTGCAACATTTTTGTTATGGTATTTTCTGAGACATCTTTCCCTGTCAGATACTACGAAACCGACCAAATGGGCATCGTCCACCACTCGAATTATATCCGTTACTTCGAGTGTGCGAGGAACAACCTGATGATCGAGTGCGGTTATCCGATAGAGAAATGTGAGGAGGACGGTGTGACAATCCCGATAGTCACAGTGGAGTGCCGTTACAGGTTCCCTGCGAAAATGGGTGATGTCGTCCGCGCGGTCGCGATGATTGACGAGGTTCCTATGGCGAAGCTTTACATCAGGCAGGCCGTTTACAATCAGGACGGAGTGCTCTGTGTGGAGGGAAAGGTCTCTCTTGGCTTCCTAAACAAGCAGACTGGCCGCCCTGTGCGTTGCCCTGAAAAACTAGTGAAGGCGATTGAGGCTCACATAAATGATAGATAGATAACACAATAATAATTTAGAATATGTTTTTTATAGTTCCTTTGGGCGTTGTAGGTCCTTGGCAGGTGGTGATCATCGCCCTTGTCATCATTCTCCTTTTCGGTGGAAAGAAGATTCCAGAACTCATGAAGGGCCTTGGAAAAGGCGTCAAGAGCTTCAAGGATGGCATGAACGAGGTAGAGAGTCAGATCAGTGACATTGACAAGGATCTCAATTCCACTGCCAAGACTCCTGACAAAATCGAGAAGATCGAAAAGAAATAATGGCGGCTGGTGAGGCTGAGATGTCCTTTTGGGACCATCTTGAAGTGCTGAGGGGGACGTTGTTCCGCTCAGTGCTTGTCATTACGCTTGTCAGTGTCGTTGTCTTTTGTTTCAAGTCGCTGGTTTTTGATGACATCATCCTGGCCCCTACACGGAGTGATTTCTTCATATATCGTTGGATGAGATTAGGAGACATGCAGATGTCCCTTGTCAATCTGGAAATTTCAGCCCAGTTCTTCATCCATCTTCAGGTAGCGTTCGAGTTAGGGTTCATACTGTCTTTTCCCTATGTCTGTTTTGAAATATGGAAGTTCATAGCCCCGGCTCTCTACAGGGATGAAAAACGTGCAGTCAGAGGAGCATTCCTTGCCGCATCCTTCCTGTTCTATCTCGGTCTTGTCATTGGTTACTATCTGATAGTGCCGATTTCGCTCAACTTTTTCATGGGCTATAAGATCAGTGATGAGGTTATGAACACAATCTCGCTGACTTCTTACATCTCGATGTTTACTTCAACTGTACTGGCGTTCGGCATTGTGTTTGAGTTTCCTATCGTGGTGGTAATCCTTTCCAAACTGGGTATTGTGACAAGGAACACTTTGGTTAAGTATCGCAGGCATGCCATCGTGGTGATTCTCTGCATCGCTGCAATCATCACTCCAGCTGATCCTATGTCAATGTTGATTGCTGCGGCTCCGTTGCTGATCTTGTACGAAGTGTGTGTCTTATGCTGCAAGCCAGCTCCACCTGAAGAGGAACTAATCAAGAAGGAGGCTTAAATGATTTCGATTAATGGATTGACAGTGGCCTATGGAGGCTACACACTTCTAGATAGCATTGATTTCCACATTAGTGAGAAAGACAAGATAGGTCTCGTCGGCAAGAATGGAGCAGGTAAGTCAACAATCATGAAACTGATCTGCGGTCTTCAAAGTCCGACTTCTGGAAGCATTGACAAGCCTAATGACCTTAGGATCGGCTACCTTCCTCAGATCATGGAGCACCACAAGGGCAGAACCGTGATGGAGGAGACGTTGACCGCTTTCGATCACATCACTGAGATTCAAGCCGAGCTTGACAGTGTCAATGCACAGCTTGCAGAGAGAACTGACTATGAATCAGATGAATATCTCTCCTTGATCAACCGTCTCAACGACCTGACGGACGCCATGTCGATGAGTCAGTCCGAACCTCCTGAGGTTCTTGCTCAGAAAACGCTTCTGGGGTTGGGATTCAAGGACGAGGATTTCGGCAGGAAGACTGAGACTTTCAGCCAAGGGTGGAACATGCGTATCGAACTGGCGAAGATTCTGCTGTCCGAACCTGATGTACTGCTTTTGGACGAGCCTACCAACCACCTTGACATCGAGTCAATCGAATGGCTGGAGGATTATCTTAAGGGGCATCGTGGATCATTGCTCTTGGTCTCACACGACAGGCGGTTCCTCGACAACGTTACGAACCGCACGG
>DBKH01000091.1 GCA_002297815.1 Bacteroidales bacterium UBA755
GGAATATTCAGAAGCGGACCAAGCCCGTATGGCTTGAAAACCACCACGATCATCTCCGTCTCACCCGTGGCGCTAAGGTGCGACGGAAAATTGAACTGCCCGCTTATGGTCAGCCTGCTCTGAAAGGTGCCCAGTTCGGGAATATACAAAGGCTTGCGCCTGTGGAATATGATCTGCGGGCATCCCGTCGGGAACGTCAAGGCGCTCATGGCCAGACCACTCCTGAACACCCAGTAGAACCTGACATATTCCCTTATTCCCTTAACGCCTCGTGAGGCCGGTAGAATGTGAACCCTTCCTGAATCATTGTCTTGCCGTCTTTTTAGTTAAATTGTTCCGTGCGTGAATATGCTGCTTTTGCGCTTTGCTCTCCGGTTTGGTGCGTTAGAACAGGGAATTTACGCACGAAGTTGCCCCGTTCAAGGTTGGCGTCTCTTGTGAGGGGATTCAAACCGCTTCCCGAAATACCTCATAAAGATAGTGAATATTGTCTGGGAAAAGGCCTTCCATCGGACAAACGAATAAACACGGTCAAGAAAGGGGCATCATCACCGCGGCCACCTCGAAGTTATCCGGAAGCAACCTCAACAGTTAAACGCTCGCTCCATAATTTCTTGCTCCGAACGCGGAATACCATATTGTGTCGCTGCCGTTCTCCAAGACGAAACAACCGATTTTATATGCCTGACAATCTGATTCGCGGTTTCGTCATTTATGCCAAGATAAGGGGCTATTGACAGAGCAAGGGTGAAATCCAATGAGTTGTCGGTTTCATCTATATTCAATTTTAGTCCATAACCCGCTGGATCAGGGGTAAGATCATACGCTGGCGACAATGTCCATCCTTTTGGCGAATAGATGAATCCGTGATTGCGAAGATGATCGTCACAATTTGAAATCGCCACATTGAATACGATTCTGCGGAATAGTTCCAACAGATTGTCATAGATGTTCATACAGTTTTTCTCTATCCATTCCGCAATTTCAAGATAGCTTGCCCCGACTGAATCTTCTCCATCACTGTATCCCAACAATGTCATCGCAGATGTAAACTGTCGCCGTTTCCCACCATCAGTCCTATCAAACCTTTTGGTAAGAAATGTGTGATATTCACCGCTGTATCTTTCAAGTTTGAAATTACTCACAGCTATGCCTGCCCTTTTAGCGAGTCCTGTGCAGACCGCCTCCCACGCCCCGACATCACGTCTGTCTTTCCTGCTTGGAAACTTGGCAATCCACAGATCGCCATCCTTGTCAAGAACATTTGCCTTCGGTCTAGCACCTCCCAAGGAACTTCCAGGTGCCACCAGCATTCGCAGCCATTTACTCTGTCCGGCTATATGACTGTCCTCAAGGTTCAGAGATGCCTCTTCCAATTCCCTCAGAGAAGTCCAAGGTGGAGTCGCCATAGTAGCATCATTGTCAAGAAAAGCACCGTCCGGCTCCAACTTGAATCTTAGCGCTCCCATTCTGCTGCCGTCAAACACTCCCAACAGATAATCTGTTTCATAAAGATTTCTTATCTGGCGACCATCCAATCTTGCAAGCTCAGCTTCTCTGCGTTCCAAAAGCACACGCCCCCAACGATCCGGTGCCGAATCCAGGAATATTCCAAAGTTATCCTTGTCCTGCGGAGCATATTGCCTTCCTTGAAACAATTGAAGGTCTGGGTCGAAGCTTCTGAAACGTTGGTCTGACAACCAAGTTTTGTCAAACTCAAACGAAAATATCTCCTTGCCTCTCAGTTGAACGCTGGTAAGAATGCCCATAATAACCGGGAAATCCACCTGCTCACCATCGTAATAGACATAGATGTTCCTATCTTTCCCCATGCTCTATTTTTTTGACGCTCTTTCCCTCACTTCCAGTTTAGCATCCTGGAGTTTGCGCCCCAGCTCATCATCTTTCGCTAGCAACGTGATGTCATTCCCGAGTCCAAGAGCTATCAGCACCCTGTAATATTGCCCCAAAGCTACACCCTCGTCACCTCTCTCTATTTTCACTAGAGTAGTTCTAGCTATACCGGCTCTTTCCGCGATCTGAACAGTAGTCAGATCACGTCTCAACCGAGCATACCGTATCTGTTCCCCAAGAGTCTGAAGAAGGCGTTTCTGTGAAGGGAGGAGCTCTCTTTTCATATTATAATGTTCATTATCTTGAACAAAGATATAAATTATTGTTTAGAATCAAAAACATTATGGCTATTTCTGACAATGATTCTGGACTTACTGAGTCAAATACGGCTAAATGATGTCAATCTGCGTTGTCATTGCCAACAGAGAAACAGTTGAATCGAAGATCAGGTGCAAACCAGATCCGAGATGCTGTAAAGAATATCAGTTAAACAACCTCTAAAGTGTCAACCATTCTCAGGGAAGGTCAATAACCAAACGCCTGACATTCTCAAACACGCATATTATTCAAATCAAAAAAAAATCATTTTCCCTTTTTACTTTCATCGCCTTGCCGGGTATATATAGTGAGACGTCTCAGAAAACAACATCTAAAGACATTGGAATTATGAGAACAGGATTACTTACGGCAGCAACGGCTGCAATGCTTATGCTTTCGGTTTCCGCATCAGCGGAATCCCGCGGGCCACATCGTCACGGTGGCTATTACGGCAGACATCACAGATGCTATGCGACGGTGGTTGTGCCGACTTTCAGAACGGTACAGGTGGAGCGAACAACCACCGTGAACAAAACGTCACGTCCGGAACGCAAACTGATGGCAGTGGCATATATTCAAAAGAATGGTTATCTTTCGGTCAGCAAATACAGCGACTTCACCGGACTGGACAGCAAGTTCGCCGAAGCGGAGCTGGACTCCTTCACTTTGGACAGAAAGGATCCGCTTGTGAGGACGGCGAGGGGCAAGAAGACAGTTTACACATTGGCTGATGAATGAAAAGCACATAGTCAGACTGCTTGGATGGAACCTTCAGATGGGCTTCCGTATGCTCCTTAAAGAGTACAAGGAGCCCATCTACTGGCACATCCGGAGAATCACCGTGAACAGCGAGGATGCGCAGGATGCTACCCAGGAGACCTTCATCAGGGTATTCCGCTCTTTCGGCCAATATGACCGGAGTCGTTCATTCAAGGCGTGGCTCTACCGGATAGCGACGAATGAGGCTCTGCGCATCATTGAGAAGCGTCATCCGACCTTGAACATTGAGGACAGTGCGGAAGCGGTGTCAATGCTGGCCGATGAATATATTGACTTTGAGGACATCGAGGCGGTCAATCTCCAGAAGGCCATACACTCGCTCCCGAGGAAGCAGCGGCTGACATTCAACCTCCGGTACTATGACGAGTTGGATTTCAGTGAGATAGCCGAAATCACAGACACGACTCCCGAAGGAGCGAAAGCCAACTGGCACAATGCAAAAGTGAAAATCTCTAAATAACGTGAGTTCGATG
>DBKH01000032.1 GCA_002297815.1 Bacteroidales bacterium UBA755
GAATATATTTCGCGCTGATCGCTGCCATATTCGCTCTCGCTTCCTGCGAGGAATGGGACCAGGTCTTCACCACGGACTACGGCAAGGCCGATGTCTATGAGCCTGTGACGATGACTCCGAACACGACCATCGCCCAGCTCAAGGCTTTGTACAAGAACGCCCCCGTAAAAATCGAAAAGGACATCCTTATCGGTGGACAGGTCGTTTCTGAAGATCGCAGCGGCAATGTTTACAAGAGTCTTTACATTCAAGACGCCACAGGCGGAATCGAAGTGAAGATCGGTAAGAACGCCCTCTATAATGACTACAAACTCGGCCAGTGGGTCTATGTAAAGTGCAGCGGACTCACAGTCGGAGCTTATAACGGAATGATCCAGCTGGGCTACGCTGATCCTACCGGTGAATATGAGACCTCCTACATCGAGGTTCAGTATCTGATTGACACTCACATATTCAAAGGAAGGATTGACACTCCGCTCCAGCCGAAGAGGGTCGCTGCGGCTGATCTTCTGAAAGAGGAGAACCTTGGATGTTACGTCAAGCTTGACGGCCTGACCTACGGCAATGAAATCTTCTGCTTGATGTACATTGATTCCTACAAGGACAAGAAGGCTTCATCCAACAGGATTTTCCTTTCTAGCACCGGCAAGAACTATGCTCCGGTGGCGGATCCGACATGGGGCATCACCACTTGGGCAATGTCAAAGCAGGGGTTCATTGATTACATCAATTCCGGAAAGTTTGATGAGGCCTATTCCGCTGACTATGCCAGACAAGTTTCGGATCCGGAGCTCAAGGCTACTTTGCTGAAGAACGCTTCCGCATATTCAGTGAGCCAGTACTTCAAGATGGACGGCAAGGACGTTCAGATCCGCACCAGCGGGTACTCCCGCTTCGCTGACACCCAGATCGATCCGGACATCCTCGCTGGTAAGCCAATCAACGTCAAAGGCATCCTCACCATCTATCAAGGCAAGGCCCAGTTCACCCTCATCGACCTTGACGGGGTGGAAATTGTTAAATAACAGTAAAATAGTATACAATGAAGAAAACAGTCTTAGCAATTGGAGCGATCGCTATGATGGCAGCCTGCACACAGACAAAGAGCAATCCGTTCCTTGAGGAATGGAACACACCGTACGGCATTCCACCGTTCGAGAAGATTCAGCTTACCGACTATATTCCTGCCATCAAGGCCGGGATTGAGGAGCAGAACAAGGAACTTGAGGCTATCCTTAACAATCAGGAGGCTCCGACATTCGAGAACACCGTGGCGGCTTACGAGTTGTCCGGCAAGACTTTGACCAAGACAGCCGCCGTCCTTTTCAACCTTCAGGAGACCGAGGGCAGCGATGAGATGAACAAGGTCGTCGAGGAGGCCACCGCGCTGATGACCGAGCATGAGGACAACATCTCGATGAACAAGGCGTTCTTCGAGCGTGTCAAGACCGTCCAAGACGCTGATCAGAGCGGACTTACAAGAGAGCAGCAGATGGTGCTCAAGAAACTTTACCAGAGTTTCACCCGAAACGGTGTGGACCTTGACGAGGCCGCGCAGGCAAGACTCAAGGAGATCAACCAGAAGATTGCCGCTGCCCAACAGAAATTCGGCACGAACCTGCTTGCCGAAAACAATGCCTTCAAGGAGAAATTCGGGATTCCAGTTTCATCCTACACCTCCGAGATGACTTCATGCGAGGACAGAAGCCGCCGCGAGGCAATGTTCAAGGCTTACTCCTCAAGAGGCAACAATGGCAATGAATATGACAACAAGGCTCTCTGCCTTGAGATTCTGAAACTCCGCGCTGAGAAGGCCAAACTGCTTGGTTTCGACAACTTCGCCGCCTACCAGCTTGACGACAAGATGGCGCACGACCCGCAGACCGTTGACGCTTTCCTTGACAAGATCATAGGCCCGGCTGTCAGCAAAGCCAAGGAGGAGATTGCTGACATGCAGATGGTTATGGACGAGGACATCCAGGCGGGCAAGGTGGCCGCTGGCTCCAAGATCGAGTCTTGGGACTGGTTCTACTATGCCGAGAAGGTGCGCGCGCGGAAATATTCATTGGACGAAAATCTGACAAAGCCATATTTCCGGATGGAGAATGTCCGCGACGGCATATTCTTCGCTGCCCACAAGCTCTACGGCATCAATGTCGAGCCGCTGAAGGACGTGCCGCTTTACAATCCTGCGGTCGAGGCTTTCAAGGTCACCGATGCCGACGGCAGCCTTCTTGGAATATTCTCGACTGACTACTTCCCTCGCGCTTCGAAGAGAGGCGGAGCGTGGATGACGAATTTCCGTGGGCAATATGTTGATGCTGAGGGTAATGATGTTCGTCCAATCATTATCAATGTCGGAAATATGACCGCTCCGACCGACTCTCTTCCTGCCCTCTTCACCATCGATGAGGTCGAGACTGTGTTCCACGAGTTCGGTCACGCCCTTCACGGACTGCTCACGAAGTGTCACTATCCTTCGGTCAGCGGCACGAATGTGGCCCGTGATTTTGTTGAGACATTTTCTCAGTTCAACGAGAATTGGGCCTTCCAGCCTGAGATTCTCGCCGAATATGCCAAGCATTACGAGACGGGTGAGGTCATTCCAGACTCTCTCGTCACGAAGATCAACAACGCCAGGAAGTTCAACCAGGGCTTCATGACCTCCGAGCTTTGCGCTGCCTCCATTCTTGACATGAAGTGGCACGAGCTCACCGAGGCCGACCTTGCGGAGCTTTCCGAGGGCGATCAGGCCGCGAATGTGGCTGATTTCGAGAAGAAGGTCTGCAAGGAGATGGGTCTCATCGACGAGATCATCCCTCGCTACCGCACCACCTATTTCAACCACATCTTCAACAGCGGCTACAGTGCCGGTTACTACAGCTATCTCTGGGCCGAGGTTCTGGACAAGGATGCCTTCGAGTACTTCAAGCAGCAGGGAATATACAATCCTGAGGTCGCACTGAAGTTCCGTCAGACCTTCCTTGAGAAGGGTGGCAGCGAGGAGCCGATGACCCTCTACCTTTCCTTCCGTGGCGCCCAGCCTGATCCCGGTGCCCTCCTCCGTGCCCGCGGACTGACAGAGTAATAGAATGGTAGTTTGAAGAAGGGTATGTCCTTCTTCTATCCCAATGATTGAATACTATTCCATCGGTCACTGAGCCTGTCGAAGTGCCGGCAATACATAAAGCAACTGCTGACAGAAGGGCAGAAAAAAGGCAAATGGCGAATTTTGCACGTTACCAAAATTCGCCATTTGATTTTTCTGTCCTAAAGCGCATTGCCAAAGTCTTTGCAGACAACACTCAGGCACTTAGGCGGTTAGTTCATGAGAAGGCTTACTGAGGTGTCAAACTGATATATTTCGTTATATAAATTTATATGAAATAAAATTATATTAAATAAGATTGTATAATCCCCAGAAACCACCTATCTTTGCGAAAAAGAATCAGATGGACGTTCCTTTTGTATATGGTAAGATTGTCGCGGCCGAGGACTTTACCGACAGAGAAAATGAGACCGCCAAGCTTTTGGCTAACATCGGCTCGCTGACAAACACGGTGATAATTTCCCCAAGAAGATGGGGAAAATCTTCCCTTGTGTCCAAAGTCATCGGAATAGCCGAGGCGAGCGGCAAGGATCACCTGTTTGTAAGGATGAATATCTTCAAATGCGGTGATGAGCAGGAATTCTATCAGACTTATGCAAAGAGCATCATGTCGCAAATCTCATCGACACTGGAGAACATGATGTCCAATGCGAAGGAATTCATCTCGTCACTTCTTCCTAAGGTCGCGTTGTCTGACCCGACAGGACAATACGAGCTCTCATTCGGGCTTGATGTTAAATCCAATCCCATTGGTGAGGACATTCTTGATCTGCCGCAAAGAATCGCCACTAAAAAAGGGAAAAAGATCATTGCCTGCATAGACGAGTTCCAGCAGATTGGAGAGTTCGCAGGCTCTGCCAGGTTTCAGAAGATTCTTCGCAACCATTGGCAGGAGCAATCTGATGTGGCGTATGTCCTTTATGGAAGCAAAAAGCACATGATGCTGAATATTTTCGGTGAATACAACAGTCCTTTCTACAGATTCGGCGACATTCTATTTCTCCCCAAAATTTCCAATAAGGACTGGTGTGATTATATAGTTGGCCGATTTTCAAATACAGGTAAGTCGATAAGCCCTGATGTGGCGTCATATCTGGCCGAAAGGGTTGACAACCACTCGTACTATGTGCAGCAACTCGCGCAGGCATGTTGGCTCCGAAGCACGGTGAGTTGCTCCGAAAGTGTTGTTGATTCCGCTCTGGAAAGCATAATGGACTCTTTGAACCTTCAATTCCTGAACACAATGGATTCCCTGACCGAGAAACAACGCAACTATCTGTGTGCGGTCGCTGACGGTGTAGAGCACTTCAGTTCCACCGAAACCTTATCTCGTTACAAACTGGGGACAAACGGGAATGTACGCATCATGAGAGATGCATTGAGAAAGAGGGACATAATAGATGTGGAAGGGAAACGTGTATTCATTCAGGATCCGATGTTTCTCCTTTGGCTGAAAACTCAGTACCGGACCTTCTGAACCTGGCCTGGCTGAAAGAAACATATATGGTTTTATGATAGTTATGAAGAAAATCTTTTTGACACTCCTTTTGGGAGGGATGACGCTTTCTGCGGTCGCTTCGACAAACTCAGCGACTGATGAGGCGCGACTGTTGAGGTTCCCGGCGACAAACGGGACAGATGTTGTGTTCTCCTACGCTGGTGACCTGTTCACGGCACCGCTGACAGGTGGCGAGGCGCGCCGCCTGACCTCACACATCGGTTACGAGATGTTCGCGCACTACTCTCCGGACGGCAAGACCATCGCCTTCACCGGGGAATATGACGGCAACCGAGAGATTTACATCATCCCGGCCAGAGGCGGTGAACCAGTGCGCCTTACCTACACGGCCACTAACGAACGAGATGACCTTGGCGACAGAATGGGCCCCAACAACATCGTGATGGGATGGACACCTGACGGAAAGAACATCATATTCAGAAACCGCACAGGCGATGGCTTCTCTGGCAAGCTTTGGACGGTCTCCGTGAATGGTGGCATGCCGAAGGAGATTCCGCTTCCGGAAGGAGGCTTCTGCTCTTATTCGCCTGACGGAAAGAAACTTGCCTACAACCGGGTGATGAGGGAGTTCAGGACATGGAAATATTACCGTGGCGGAATGGCCGATGAGGTCTGGATTTATGACGGCAAGAAAGTCGAGAAGATCACCGACAACCCGGCACAGGACATATTCCCTATGTGGGTCGGTGACGAGATTTATTTCGCTTCCGACCGCGACATGACGATGAATCTGTTCGTCTATAACACGAAGACCAAGGCCACGACAAAGGTGACATCTTTCGATGACTATGACGTGAAGTTTCCTAGCACCAACGGAAAACTCATCGTGTTCGAAAAAGGCGGCTACCTCTACAAACTTGATCCGGCCACGAAGACCACCGAACAGATCCACATCACCCTCGGTTCAGACCTTGTCTATGCAAGGGCAGAGAGAATGAATGTCGGCAAGAAGGGCCGCTCGTCGTTCAGCCTTTCCCCTGACGGAAAGAGAATGGCCGTGACTGCCCGTGGAGAAGTCTTCGACGTGCCTGTCGGAAAGGGCATTACCCGCAATATCACCAAGACCCCCGGCTCCAACGAGCGCAGCGCTGACTGGAGTCCAGACGGTAAGTACATCGCCTTCATCGGTGACGGGACAGGAGAGACCGAGGTCTATCTTTACGATGTCGCTGCCGGCAGCGAGCCTGTCCAGATCACCAAGGACAACGACACCTACATCCGCGACCTCCAGTGGAGCCCGGACAGTAAGCACATCCTCTACACAGACCGCAAGAACCGCATCGTTGAGGTCGATCCGTTCGCCAAGACCGTCAGGACAGTGCTCCAGTGCCCTGAGCAGGAAATCAGGGATGTTGAATATTCCCCTGACAGCAAATGGCTTACCTACAGCCGCCCGGCACCGAACAGGATGAGCGTGGTCTATGTCTACAACCTCGCTTCTGGCAAGGAATATCCTGTCACGGAGAAATGGTACGACTCCAGCTCACCAACCTTCTCTTCTGATGGCAAGTACTTGATATTCACTTCTGATTGCGACTTCCGTCCGATCTACAGCTGGATTGAGTGGAACTTCGCTTACACAGACAGAAGCGGAGTCTACATGACGATGCTCGCGTCCGTCACGCCTTCTCCGCTGCTCCCGACTGACAGCGAGTCCTTGAATATTCAGGAATCAGAGAAAGACGCTTCCCCTGCCGAGGCCGACAAGAAACCGGCTAAAGGAGGCAAGGCTGCCAAAGATCAGAAGGACGCTAAGGATTCAGGCAAGAGTTCCGTGGACGTGAAGATCGACGTGGACGGCCTTCTTGACAGGACCATCAAGCTTCCGATCGGTGGCTCACGCTCGTACTTCAGCGATGGCAAGAAACTTTGGTACAGGGATGGCCGTGGCACTCAAGTGTTTGATTTCGAGACCGGCAAGTCCGAGCAGTGCTCCGATGGAATGGTCATCTACCGTCCGGGCGACAAGAAGGCGCTCTCTACAGCCAAAGGCAAATGGACAGCCGTCAACTTCCCATCAGCGAAAGTCGGTGGAGGCGAGGCCATCGACCTCGACAACATGTACACGACCGTTGACTACGCCCAGGAGTGGCCTCAGATCTTTGACGAGGTTTGGAGAGCGTTCCGCGACGGCTACTATCTTGAGAATATGCATGGACGCGACTGGAAGGCGGTAAAAGAAAAGTACGCTGCCCTTCTGCCTTACGTCAAGACCCGTCTGGATCTCAACTATGTTATCGGTGGGATGATCGGAGAGGTCGCCAGCGGCCACGCCTACGTCAATCCGGGCGACTACCCTAAACCGGAACGCATCCAGATGGGACTTCTCGGAGCCAAGATGAGCAAGGACAAGAGTGGCTATTTCAAGATTGACCACATCTATTCCGGAGCCGTTTACAGAAGCGAACTCCGTTCCCCGTTGACCGAACCTGGGATGAATATTAAAGAGGGTGACTTCATCACAGCCATTGACGGTCAGTCGCTTAAAGAAGTTGATAACATCTACAAACTCCTTGTCGGCAAGGCTGGCAAGCTCGTGGAACTGACTGTCAGCAAATCAGCCGCAGATGGTGGACGCAAAGTCGTTGTCAAACCGATAGCTGATGAATATCCTCTCGAACATTACGAGTGGGTGATGAGGAATATTCGCACCGTTGAGGAGAAATCAGGTGGCAAGGTCGGCTACATCTATATTCCTGACATGGGACCTGAGGGCCTGAACGAGTTCGCCCGCTGGTACTATCCGCAGCTGGACAAGGAGGCACTCATCATCGACGACCGCGCCAACGGTGGCGGAAACATCTCCCCAATGGTCATTGAGAGGCTTTTGCGCAAGGTCTATAGGATGACGATGTACAGGAACTCCAACCAGAACGGAACCATCCCAGAAGCAACCCACACTGGCCCTAAGGTGCTGCTGATCAACAAATATTCCGCCTCCGACGGAGACCTCTTCCCGTGGAGTTTCAAGGCGAATAACCTCGGAACTGTGATCGGCACCAGAACTTGGGGCGGCATCGTGGGCATCAGTGGCTCGCTGCCTTACATGGACGGAACTGACGTGCGTGTGCCGTTCTTCACGAACTACGATGCTGCAACGGGACAGTGGATTGTCGAGAACCACGGAGTTGATCCAGACATCCTGCTTGACAATGATCCGATTAAGGAATATGCCGGTGAGGATCAGCAGCTTAATAAGGCCATCGAGACCGCCCTCCAGCAGATCAAGGACCGCAAGCCGCTTCCTAAGACTCCGGCTCCGCGTACCTTCAAGGATCTCGGACTTCCCCAGATTAAGTAACTGATTTTTGTTTAGAGCGCTAAACAGCTTCTTAGGGCGCTTCGGAAAGCTCAGCGACCATCTTTTCCCGGTCGCTGAGCTTGTCGAAGCGACTTTTTTTATGTTATCTAAACTTATGGTTGTTTGCTTGCAACTTGCGGTTGCAGAAAGTATTCTGAATTATTCTTTATTTTCGCAAAATGAAACTATTCAGGATATTCAATACTCTTCTTTCTTTTGCGACCATTGCTTCCGCATGCTCATATTGTGGAAACAAGGAAGTTAACAATGCGCTAGATCTAGCAGAATCCATTATTTGGAACAGCCCAGACAGTGCCTTGTCAGTTTTGAGATCGATAGACACATTGTCGTTAGGAAATGAGGCCGACCGGGCTAGATTCTCATTGCTGCACACCATGGCCCTGGACCGCAATGGTGTTGACACTACTGATGTTGGTGTTATTCGTCCTGCCATGCGTTATTATCAGCATCACGGTTCAGACGAAGACAGGATGAAGATGTCCTACTATCTTGGGCGGTTGCATCATAATCGGCATGACTACCAGTCTGCGATAAAATGTTACATGCGTGCGCGTGAATATTCATCAGACTCGGATGATTTCAGGTTCCGCGGTCTGATCTCATCCGCGATTGCTGACGTGTACGCACAGAACTACAACTACATCGGTAAGGTCAATTATGCGGAGGAAGCTTGTGAATATTTCCGTCTTGCTGCCGATTCCTTCAGATTATGGAACACAACTGGATGGTTGGCTGCCTATTACGCTGATTGTAACCGTTGGACTGAGTCGGACAGTCTTTATGCCGTTTTTTCCTCGATGCCTTGTCTAGACTCCTCGGCAATGGCGCGTCACTTGCTGAATAGGTCCAAACTCAACATGAAAAGACCCGATGTCAATCCAGAGAAAAGTGTGGTATTGTTTCGTGAGGCTGTTGGGAAATGGCACGGAATCCCTTCATTGGTTGATTATTGTGTGTATGCCTATGCTTTGGATTTGCTGGGAGACACCAAAGCAGCTGATAGTATCTTCGCACAACTTGAAAGAGCCGGGCAAAACGAGCCCGAACTCAAAGTTTGGAAGTACCGTGTACTCCGTCATAGAGGTGAACACGAGAAAGCCTTGGATTTATTTGAGCGTTTGATCGGGTCTCGTGATTCGACCGTACTTGTGACATTGAATCAATCGGTGGTTCAAGCACAGTCGGACTATTTCAAGACTAAGACTGAACTAATGGAAAAAGAGCGAAGGGTTCATGCACTTGTCTGGTGGATTATTATTTTACTCGGTTTGATTTGTGTCTCTTCAGTGTTTATCGCCTACATCAGTAACAGGAAGAAATGGATAAGACGTGTGAACGAGGTGTCCATGATAAATGATGAGGTTAGTCTCCAACTCTCGAAGGAACAGGATGTTTCAACGTCTAAGGACATTGCCTTGCGTAGTCTTAGAAAGAAATATGTCCAAACCTATAAACGTCAGTACAGCCAATTGAATGATCTATGCGTTGAGTTCTGGGAGGTGTCTGGCAGTGGCAAGGAAAAAGAAAGAATCTACGCGAAGGTCAAGAAGATTGTAAGTGTTATTGATGGGTGCAACCAAGCGAAACTCGAACGAATGATTGATGAGAATCTAAATGGAATAATGAAGAAATTAAGGGTTGACTTGCCTGATGCAACAGACAATGAGTTCCGCTTCATTGCTTTGAACATTCTTGGTTTCGATGCCAAGACGATAGCTCGAATCATGGGTTACGCGGTTCAGAGTGTTTACACAAAACGAGTCCGGCTGAGGGCACGGATCTCAGCAATAACTTCAGAATACAAGGATTTTTATCTTGATTTTATAGATTGATGGGATTAATTGTTTGATTTATAAGATGTTTTATTTTGTCTGTGAAGCGTTATCTATGTAACTGCTTGAAACATCGCAAGATGGCCTCGTGTGTTTAGATTTGTAGCCTTAACAGGATTCTAAAGATTTGATTTTCAGTCGAATGGGATCCTCTTGTGTTAATACTTTTTCCCATTGTGTTCTAGGACTTTCTGCCGAACTTTGCAAAACACAAATCAACCTGTTATGAAAAAGATTTTATTTGCGCTCTTAGCGCTGTCGTTCGTGAGTCAAGGCTACTCACAGAACGGGGATGACACAATTGTCGTGATTCGTGTTCTGGAAGACATCAAGCCAGAAACAGTAACAAACCGTTCGGTTGCTTCAAGTCCGATTGAATGCCGTTACAACATGTTGACTAACATGCTTGAGCTATCATTCAAATCGAATCTGGGAGCTGTGTATGTGACGTTGGAAAACTTGACCTCTGGTGAGATCTCTGATTTTACTGGAAATAGTGCCAATGGCATTATGACTATGTTTGTTTCATCTAACTCTTGCTACACGATGAGCATCACCACAGAATGTGGACGTTCTTTCCGTGCCTCATTCCTAACCGGTGATGTTAGCTATGACGATTAGCTGAGGAAAAACCTACTAACCATTATTATATTCATAACTCTCACGGATGTGGCAGCCCATTGCCACGTCCGTGATTTTTTACAGGAATGAAAACAGAGATGGCTTGAACTGTTTCCAGAATTTGTGCATTAAGGTGTATTCGGGATTCAAGCGGACTCTAAGGATGCCATTGCGGCTAAAGCTCGCGATGCGATTCTGAAAATGAGGGCCATTTCAGAGGCGAACGGTAATCCTGAAATGACTCTTGATGAAATTAATGCTGAGATTCAGGCCGTAAGGGCGCAAAAAGAATAAAAGGCATGAAGCAGTATTATGCTGTCATTGACACCAATGTGTTGGTGTCTGCGTTACTGGCCACGCTTAAGGACAAAGACTCTTCCACTTTGAAGATTCTGTATTCTATTTTGGATGGAGAGATAATTCCTATATTCAATGATGAGATAATTACCGATTATCGTGAAGTTCTCCATCGCCCCAAATTCCACTTCCCCGATGAATTCATTGAACAGGTTCTGAAGGCCAAAATGAACGATATGTTGAGGGATAACTTCTTAAATTATTGCTATTTTTATGGCGTAAACGACCCATTAAAGGGTCGATATCTGTGACATGAGACCATTGGGAATAGTCATTAGGACAGTAGTTTTGGCCGCGTCAATAACGTTTGTCTCTTCATGCGTGAACAAGGAAGCTAAGCGGATCATGGACACAGCGGATGCCGTGATGTGGACAAGGCCTGATAGCTCGTTGGTAGCATTGGAATCGATTGACACGCTGAGTCTTAGAACCAAAACGCAGCGTGCAAGGTACTCACTGCTGTACACGATGGCACTGAACAGGAATTGGATTGATACGACGGATCTTCGCGTCATACAACCAGCTGTAACGTACTATGAGCGCCACGGCTCCAAAGATGACAAGATGAAGATGTACTATTATCTTGGGACGGTACAGCATAATGCCGGAAATCTGGAGGATGCAATCGCGAACTATGTCCGTTCCATGGAATATTCTTCAGAATCAGACAATCTGATCTTTAGGGGATTGATTGCTTCCGCAGTTTCGGATCTCTACAGTCAGAACCAGAACTATTCGACTGGACTTAATTATGCCAAAGACGCATTTGCGCTGTTCAAGCAAGCGGGAGACTCTGCAAGAATATGGGCGACCACAGGTATGTTGGCTTCTTTATACGGAACAATGCAGGACTATGAGAAATCAGACAGCCTTTATACTGAGTTCTTTTCATCACCTTGCCGTGACTCCTCTCTGTATGCAAGGATGCTTATGAACAAGGCTCTTGGCTGCCTATGGAAGCCTTCGCCTGAGCCAGAGTTAAGCGTGAAATTATTCCGAAAATCAGTTGATGAATTCAATGGCAATCCTACGGCAAGGGATTATTGCGCCTATGCCTATGCCATGGACCTTTTAGGGAACAGAGTAGCTGCAGATAACATAATTTCCCAATTAGAGGCGCAAGGTTGCCCATTAGATGAAATAGATGTCTGGTGCTATCGTATCAGCCGTCATCGCGGGGAGTATGTGAAGGCGTTGAACTTATTGGAAGAGTCTGTTAGGGAACGTGATTCGATTGTTTTGGAAGCCGTCAATCAATCTGTTGCCTTGGCGCAGTCCGGATACTATCAATCCAAGTCGGATCTTTTGGACCAAGATAGACGAATACGTAATCAGCGTCAATTGATCTTTGTTTTGTTAGGAGTGGTAATCCTTGTGTGTATGTTGTCCATCTTTCTACATAAAAGGAAAAAATGGGAACAAAGAATGGAGGACATGTTGCAGATAAACGATAATATCAATCATTTGCTTTCTCAAGAGCGCAATGATAACGAGGATTACCGCTTAAGGTTGGATGCGATGGAAAAGAATCAGTCGAGGCTTGTCGAAAGGGAAGAGGCGATCAAGGATCTACGTTCAAGGTATATAAAAGCATATAAGTCTCAGCTGGACAAACTGAGTGTGCTCTGTTCTGAATATTGGGAGTCTCCAAACACAAATTGGAATAAGGATCGTATTTAACGTGAGTTCGATGAA
>DBKH01000084.1 GCA_002297815.1 Bacteroidales bacterium UBA755
GGTCCAAAATTTGACCACTAACTGCTCTCATTGGGTTGGTAAAGAACAATCTTGGAATCGCCTGCCATTGGCTGCATGCTGTTTTGGTCGTTGGTCATGGTTATTATATGTTTATTACCTTCAAATTTAATGGTTAGTCTGGTAATATACAAATTGAATACGAACTTCTGAAATCATGTCTGCGGAAACAACCATAGTGGACGACATATCGCCAGCCCCTTTAGATCCTCCGTTGCCATATCTTGGACACAACTTGGACAATTTGGATTTAATACGCTCTATGTCAATTTCTTTTATACTGTTGACGTCTTGGACAAAGTCAACTCTGTATGGAATGTCAATAAGGACATAAGTGCGGTTCTCATTTGCCTCGATTTCTGATTGATACAGTTTGCATAGAGCGATGAGTCGAGCATCATCGGTTATTCATAATCAGACCGTGTACCCCAAAGTTTTTCAAAGTGATTATTCTCCATTTCTGTTTTGAAGTCCTTGAGCCAGTCTACGTATGAATATTTAGGACAATAACCTAAATCTGTTATGGTTTTAGAAATGTCTAAATGATTCAGCAGGGCGTTTGGTTTGTCGGGACAATAAATTTTGTTAGAACGTTTCTCTCTGGTGAACACATCAATAATGCCATCAACTTGTTCCTCAAGAGTAACCTGCTTAATACTTCCGACATTATAGATGCCCCCCTCTAATGGTGATTCCACGCAATTCTGGATTAGAGCGGCCAAATCCTTAACGTAAAGCATTTCCTTGCTCCTTTTAGGGTCGCCCCAAACTTCTATATCTGCACCAGCAGAAGCCCTATCCATTAGCAGACGGAAAGAGATCATCCTTCGAATTCCATCCACATAATAGTATGGGTTTGGGTGATAAAGATAAACATTGAAGAACCTAAGAATGAATCGCGATATACCGAATCTATTGTGGTAATACTCGGTGATATCAATAGCTGCATTTTTGGCTATCGTGTAAATCGAATGATCCGTTGAGGGCGGAAAACTTCTTTGTGCATCAGCGGGCATTGGTGTGGTAGTATTTTGCAGATACCACAAGTCTGCTGGTGTTTGCGCCGAAATAATCTTCTTACACCCTACTTTATTCATATACTCAAGGACATTCAATTGTCCCATCGTGAATGAACTGATGTACAGACGCGGATTATAACTTCTTGCGGGAAGGACTCCTGCGAGATTAATCACGGCATCTATATGTGACTCCGGAAGGACTGAAAAAGTAGAAAAATCAGCTATGTCTACATTATAGTATGGAATCCCGTATTGTTCATAAAAACCATTATCACTCTTTCGGTGTCCAACAGCCACTATTTCATATTCTCCTGCATCATGTAAATGCATTGTTGTGTATGCGCCAATTCCACCTGTCGCACCAAATACCATTATCCTTCTCATTTTACAATAACTTTAAGCCATCTATTTTGATTTGAAATCGCTGCCTCCAATCCCTCGGTGTTGCGGAATTTCAGCACCAACGTCCCGATTGCATCGTTTGCGGCCTCAAAACGATGAATGCGGTCACCTTCCTTCACCCATAGGTCACGTTCTATTATCTCCGCGGGAAGGGATGGGGCTATACTCAAGCCGCTGAACACCCCATCGGATTCCGCATGAAGAATGACCTCTGCCCAATGACTATCATAGGGGCGCTGTTCAATTCTTCCCGGAGCATCTCCGACAGCAAATCGTGTGACAGCGTTTATCAAATCCACACCTGTCGCATATTTAAGCATCTCGCAGAGGCGGTTGCCACCTCCTCGTGGGGTCAATTCCATGATGTACGGCTTGCCGTTGGTGGCAATCCTTGTCTCGATGTTGAAGACGCAAGTCTTCATCCCAAGAAGTGTGATGAGACGCTGAATCTCGCTTGCCAGATAGTCCTCCTCGTCCTTGGAGAAAGTGGATGGCCATGAATATGCCGCTGGGGTATAGGGATTAGCCGCTCTAACATCAAAACGCTGTGCGTTGAAACTCACGAATTTGAGGATCCCGTCTTCTGAATAGCTGTCCGTGTCGGAAGAGCAGCCTCTTTTTTCGAGAAACTCTTCAATGATGATGTGGCCACCGATTGAATATTTAAACGCATACTCAATGGCAGGCTTCAGGTCGCCCTCCTTGTTAACACGTGTGCATCCCTTGCTACCAGCTGAATCCGTTGGCTTGACAATCAACGGATAGCTGAACCTATCTTTTTGCGTCAGCGCTTCTTCCACTGAGTTGAAGCCATGATGCCATGGGACGTTGAACCCATGAGTCTCCAGATAATTGCGGAACCTGTCCTTATTCTGCAATATCTCAACTGACTCAAAAGGGCCAAAAGACGGCAACCCCATTTTGTTCTGCACATAAGAGGCGGAGACCACACCGGGATCACAGGCGAATGACATTATCCCGTCTATCCGGAGCCTTTGTGCCTCTTTAAGAACAGCCTCCTTGTCAACGATGCTGACATTGCAGTACTCGTCACTGTACTTGTGGGCGATGTTGTCCGGGAGATAGTCAGCTGTTATTACATGATAACCTTGTTTGTGGGCGGCATCAATAACCGGAATCAGATACCGAAGCCCACCCAATAGCATTAACTTCTTCATCTATTTGAATGTGCGATAGCCATTCAAATAGATGAATGGCTTATTGTTTATATTTCAATAATCTAGCGGGGTTTCCAACCATTATAGATTTTTCGGAAACAGGGCGTGTCACAACGGCTCCCGCTCCTATGAGACAATCAGAACCAACATTTTTAACCTTGCCACTGATCAATACCGAGCATTGACCGATGAAGGCGTGGTCCTGAACTTCAGTATATGCCCCGACATACGCCTTGGGCCCCATGAACACATATTCATGGAGTCTTGTGTCATGCCCCACGATAGCTTGTGGCCAGAGTACACAGCCGTTCTCAATTGTAGCGTCATTATGGACCTCGCATTGGCTACAGATGAGGACTCCGTTGTTTGATATATTGGCAAACCTAGATATGACTGCAGTTGGATGAATAAGGGACGGAATCACCCCCCCCTATTTATAACTTGTTGACTAATAATATGTTTGGTTTTCATGTCGCCCATCGTCATGCAGAATAGTTTGTCTTTAACCTCAGAGTTCAATAATTGATCGAATGAGCCTAATATTTTGTAGCCATGATCCATTTCGCCATTGCGATCGTCATTATAATGATAGAGACCGGCTACCATATATCCGCAGGCTTCCGCCAGTTCTATGAACATTGGCGTGGCGTGTCCCACTCCCAGCAGGTATATTCCTCTCATATTTATTTTGCTATCTAACTACTAGTTCCAGCACCCTATCCACATCCTCATCGCTCAGCGCATGATGCATCGGGAGACAGATGACACTGTCGGCCATCCGATGCGCGTTCGGGAGATTCTCTGGCTTGGCGGACTCCAGACCGCGGTATGTCGAGAACTCGCTGATCAGCGGATAGAAATATCTCCTGCCGAGGACATTGGCGGCCTTCATCTTTGAATATAATTCATCCCGCGTCATCCCATATTCCTCTGCATCCACGAAGACAGGGAAATACGAATAGTTATGCCTGACTCCCGGCATGTCGTCAAAGAATGAGATGCCTTTCACACCGCGAAGGGCGTCACGGTACCTGACAGCCACTTTGTGGCGCGCCTCGATTGCGGCATCAACCTGCCTGAGGTTCAGCAGCCCATAGGCGGAACGCATCTCGTCCATCTTGCTGTTTATGCCCGGACCTACAACAGTCGTCTCCCCAGCGAAACCGAAGTTCTTGAGATAGTCGATGCGCTTTTTGGTGGCCTCGTCATGCATCACCATTGCACCGCCCTCAATTGTGTTGAAGACCTTGGTGGCGTGGAAACTGAGCGTGCTCAGGTCTCCCGCATTCAGGACGCTCTCACCGTCAACCTTCACTCCGAAGGCGTGGGCCGCGTCATAGATGACCTTGAGGCCGTATCTGTCAGCGATCTCCTGTATCCTTTTTGTGTCGCATGGCTTGCCATAGACATGCACCGGCATGATGGCGGTGGTCTTAGGTGTGATCGCGGCCTCTATCTTGTCTGGATCCATATTCCCGGTCTTGGGGTCGATGTCCACAAACACCGGCTTGCAGCCGTTCCACCAGATGGAGTGGGTCGTAGCCACGAAACTATACGGGGTAGTAATCACTTCCCCCGTTATCCGTAGCGCCTGAAGCGCGGTCAGAAGTGGCAGGGTCCCGTTGGTGAACAGGCTGATGTAGGGGACTCCGAGGTATTCGGCAAGCTCCTTCTCCAGCCTCTGGTGAAACTGCCCGTTGTTTGTAATCCATTTGCTGTCCCAGATCTGCCTAAGGAGTTCATTGAACTCGCCAAGGTCGGGGAGCAGAGGGCTTGTCACGGTAATCATCTTTTTGTCCATTGTAGTTTTGGTTTTTCGGTTCAATATGCTGTCTATCTCTCCTTGTACATATTGTCGTAGTACTTCTGATAATCGCCGCTGGTGACGTTGTCCAGCCACTCCTGATTGTCAAGGTACCAGCGCACCGTCTTCTCAATGCCCTCCTCGAACTGAAGGCTCGGCTCCCAGCCGAGTTCTTTCTGGAGTTTTGTCGAGTCTATGGCGTAGCGGGCGTCATGGCCAGGGCGGTCAGTGACGTAGGTGATCAGCCCAAGATCCTCACCTTCTTGTCTTCCGAGCAGTCTGTCCACCGTCTTGATCAGAACCTTGATGATGTCGATGTTCTTCCACTCGTTGAAACCACCGATGTTGTAGGTCTCAGCGGTCCTTCCTTTATGGAATATGGTGTCTATGGCTCTTGCGTGGTCCTCTACGAAAAGCCAGTCACGCACGTTCTCGCCCTTTCCGTACACGGGAAGAGGCTTGCGGTGGCGGATGTTGTTGATGAACAGCGGTATCAGTTTCTCAGGGAACTGGTACGGGCCGTAATTGTTCGAGCAGTTGGTCACGATGGTCGGCATGCCGTAGGTGTCGTGGTAGGCTCTGACGAAATGATCTGACGATGCCTTGGATGCTGAATATGGACTGTGGGGCGCATATTTGCTTGTCTCGTAGAAGAAGTCATCACCGTATGCGAGGTGATGGCTTCCGGACGACGCCTTCGTGGAGAACGGAGGCTTGATCCCCTCCAGATGGTTCATCTCCAAAGCGCCATAGACCTCATCCGTCGAGATGTGGTAGAATCTCTTGCCTTCATATTTCTCTGGGAGGCTTTCCCAGTAGAGTTTGGCTGCTTGAAGTAGGGATAGTGTCCCCATCACGTTCGTCCTTGCGAATGTGAACGGGTCCTTGATGGAACGATCCACATGACTCTCGGCAGCAAGATGTATGATTCCGTCAATATGCTCGTCCTGCATCAGTTTGTGGAGCGCCTCGAAATCGCAGATGTCCATCTTGATAAACCGGTAGTTAGCCTTGCCCTCGGTGTCCTTGAGATTGGCAAGGTTCCCAGCGTAAGTCAGTTTGTCGAGATTGATGATGTTATATTCCGAATACTTGTTCACAAAGAGTCTTACTACATGGGACCCGATGAACCCGGCCCCACCGGTGATTACTATATTCCTTTTTGCCATATTACCTCCTCGCCAACGTGTCTGAATTGATCCTGTGTTTCTTCTCCTCTATAACCTGAAGCAGGTACTGTCCGTACTGGTTCTTGAGCATCGGCTTTGCGAGCTCGCGCATCCTTTCCTCGTCAATCCACCCTTTGCGGAACGCGATCGCCTCAAGGCACGCTATCTTGAGCCCCTGCCTTTTCTCGATCACCTCCACAAACGTGGAGGCTTCAGCCAATGAGTCATGTGTCCCGGTGTCCAGCCAGGCGAACCCGCGGCCCAAGGTCTGGACCTTGAGGCGTTTCCTCTCCAGAAAGACTTGATTGACGGTGGTTATCTCATATTCACCACGTGCTGAAGGCCTGATGGTCCTTGCCACCTCAACCACTTCATTTGGGTAGAAATACAGACCTGGAACGGCATAGTTGCTCTTCGGGTTGGCCGGCTTTTCCTCTATGCTGAGACAGTTGCCCTGCTCGTCGAACTCGGCCACACCGTACCGCTCCGGATCATTTACCCAATAACCGAATATTGTCGCCTTGCCATCCTTCTCAGCAGCCTTGACCGCCTCCTTGAGCATCGGTGTGAAGAACCCTCCGTAGAAGATGTTGTCTCCAAGTACCAGACAGACGGAATCATCCCCAATGAAATCCGCTCCGATGGTGAACGCCTGCGCCAGACCGTCCGGTGACGGCTGCTCCGCATACTCAAAGTGAACCCCATAATCCGAGCCGTCCCCCAGAAGTCTCTTGAACCCCGGCAAGTCGAACGGAGTGGAGATGATGAGAATATCCCTGATCCCCGCCAGCATAAGCACGCTGATCGGGTAATAGACCATAGGCTTGTCATATATCGGCATCAACTGCTTACTGATGCCCTTGGTGATAGGGTACAGCCTTGTACCGCTCCCACCGGCCAGCACGATTCCTTTCATGATAATCTTTATGTTAGTGTGATTAATTATTTGTGACGAGTCTTGCTTATTACAAGGTTAGTGGTCAATTCTTGGACTCGGCTAAAAGTCAGAGACATAGCCTCCG
>DBKH01000046.1 GCA_002297815.1 Bacteroidales bacterium UBA755
AACACCCAAGGCAAGGTGCTAAAAATATGATAACTAATGCATTATGCGCCACTCGTTGACACTGAGCATGTTGCGTTTGACCATAGAGTGATGATACTAATTCTCATGAAAATGAAGCGTTTTGCCTTGCGTTGGCAGCCGTTGCTTGGAGGGCATGGCGGCCCTTTACCCGGCTAGGGCGCGCGAAGCGCGTAGGCCGCCATGCCCTCCAAGCAACGGGAGGCCCTAACCGAAGATAGCAATGACAGCGTCCACCAACGCTATGCTTTGTAAGAAAACTTTCAAGGTACAACTCAGGGGTGTTTAAGATATAAAGTATTTTCTGTACAGGCTATCAAAGATATATGCCTAAACACATACTTTTGGACTTGATCCCTGTTTTAAGGGTAAAATTTTAGTTTTGACAAAAAAAATAAGGGCTGATGAATCAACGTAACTAATTGATTTTCATCGCCCTTGACTTCGAGCGGAATGCGAGGCTCGAACTCGTGACCTTCGGCTTGGGAAGCCAACGCTCTACCAACTGAGCTAATTCCGCAAAAATGCGAAGCATATTGATTAACAATAGCCTCGCATTTGTGATCCCCACAGGATTCAAACCTGTAACCTTTTGATCCGTAGTCAAATGCTCTATTCAGTTGAGCTAGGGGACCAGTTTGTCAAAGACTCGCTTCGACATTATCTCTACAAGGACTATGCTTCCTCTTCCTTTACGAATGCAAGCTTCTTCTCCTTGATTCTTGCCTTCTTTCCGGAGAGCTGGCGCAGATAGAAGATTCTTGCTCTGCGAACCTTGCCGACCTTGTTCAGTTCAATGCTGTCAATGAATGGTGACTGGAATGGGAAAATTCTCTCAACTCCGATTCCTCCGGAAATCTTGCGGACAGTGAAAGTCCTTGTCTGTGGGGTGGCGCCTCTGAGCTGGATAACCACACCTCTGAACTTCTGGAGTCTATCCTTGTCACCTTCCTTGATTCTGTAGGTAACGGTGATTGTGTCACCAGCCTTGAATCTTGGATACGTAGCGACTTTCTCGTTAGCGAAAGCCTGTTCTACAACTTTAATCAAATCCATTTCTCTAAAATTTAGTTGCAACATTACGCACATCTGATAACGACCCGTAAGCGGTTGCTCTTGTTTTTCGGACTGCAAATGTACGAAGATTTTCTTTTAATCCAAAACTTTTTGAATTTATTTTTCGGGATTGTAGATGTAAATGTTGTGAATCTCGCGATCGTAGCCCGGATAGAAGCCTTTGGGCATGCCTAAAATTATACGTGCACCCCTATTTGACATCACAACGAGGCTTCCTGTTTTCGGGTTCATAGTCAACCCCTCAATCTCTCCAGTAAGTATGAAATCGTCCATCTTTCTGAACAGAGTGACTTCTCCCGTTTTGAGGTCAGCCTTGTAAAGATTGTCAGGTTCTCCTTTCTCAGCGTCACCGTCATCGCATGAGATAAGCATTTGTCCGTCCACGCAGTAGATTCCCTGCTGGAGTTTCGGAGCGGGGGAGAGGGTGAGATTCCTAAGATACTTCCCGGTCTTAAGGTCGTAGCAGTAAAGTTCCGAGCCTTGAACCCAATCCGCCATCCAGACTTCTTGCCGCTCCCTGTCCACAGCGAGGCCGCAGCATTCTACCTGCCCGGATTCCAGAACCCATGTGATAGACCGTTTATATTCAAGTGTGACCGCATCGTAGATCGCTGTCTGGATGTTCTTGCCGACACCGTCGAGGAAATATTCACACCCAGCGTAGAGCTCACCGTTATATTCATCAATGTCTCCGATGTGATTGCATTCCAAGGCCAGATCTTTGAAAGGAGTCTCGTTTTTGGTGATGAGATTGCCTTTCATGTCGTACTTATAAAGAGCTGTGGATCCGGAAACATAGTAGTACTCACCGTCCGTTGCCACTCCCTGCCGACCTTCAACTTCGAGAACGCTATCCAACTTGAAGTCTCTGTCAAGAACTGAAATGGCCCTCCCGCACGAAATTACGCACAGGAAGGCCAAAATTCCGATTAGAAATCTTTTCATCAGAAGATGTTCTTCATCTTGTCAAACAAAGCCTTGTCATCGCGTGAAGGGTCTGGAGTGAATGATCGGCTGGCCCTCATGTTCTCAATGGCATTCTTCTCGTCAGAAGACAATTTTTTAGGAATCCACACCAAAATCTTCACGTAGAGGTCTCCCGTTCCACTTCCGTAGCCATTCACAGCCGGAAGTCCCTTTCCTCTGAGCTTCATTACTGTTCCGGACTGAGTACCAGCATCAACTTTAACCTTATAGGTTCCGTCAAGGCATGGCACAGCGATCTCTGTTCCTAAAATCGCATCTGTGACAGAAATGATTGTCGAGTAGAACAGATTCTTGCCATCGCGTTTGAGTGTTGAATGAGGAATCTCTTCGATGATCACGAGGAGGTCTCCATTCACTCCGCCATGAGGTGCGGCATGTCCTTCACCTCTGATTGTCAGTTGCATGCCATCTTCGACCCCAGCTGGAATCTTCACCTTGACAGTCTCACGCCTGCGTACTAAACCAGTGCCACCGCATGTACGGCAAGGATTGCTGATCACCTTTCCTTCACCACCGCATTGAGGACAAGTTGAGTACGTGACTGTCCTTCCGAACAGCGAGTTGACCACACGTTGGGTTTGGCCTGTGCCGTTACATGAAGGGCAAGTCTTGACATCGGAAGCGTTCTTTGTTCCTCTTCCTCCGCAGTCGGGGCAAGGTCTGTTACGCTCAAGGGTGATCTCTTTTTCTACTCCTGCGGCAATCTCTTCAAGTGTAAGACGTACTCTTGTACGGATGTCGCGGCCCTTGATGACTCTCTGCTGGGTCCGGGCTTGACCTCCTCCGAATCCACTGAAGCCAGAAAATCCTCCTCCAGAGAATCCGCTGAACCCACCACCGAACAAATCGTTCAGAATGTCGTTAAGATTTCCGAAACCTCCGCTGAAGTCTGGCCCAGGTTGGCCGTCAACTCCAGCGAATCCGAACTGGTCGTACTTTGCCTTTTTGTCAGGATCGCTTAGTACCGAATATGCTTCCGAAGCCTCTTTGAATTTCTCTTCAGCAGTCTTCTTTTCGGCCTCGGTTCCGTCAACCCAACGGTCAGGATGCCACTTCATCGCAGCTGTCCTGTAAGCTTTCTTTATCTCATCAGCACTGGCGGTCTTGGCGACCCCCAACACCTCGTAGTAATCTCTCTTTTCAGCCATATTCACTAATCTCCTATATTCCCACAACTACCTTGGCGAAGCGTATTACCTTGCCGGAAAGGGTGTAGCCTGTCTGAACCACGTCATAGACCATGCCTTTTTTGTCTTCTTCCTGAACAGGGAACTGAGCCACAGCCTCATGGAAGTCCGTGTCAAATTTTTCACCTTTCGCCTTGATGACCTCAAGTCCCTTGGTTTTTAGGTATGCCATCAATTTGTTGTAAATCAAGGCCGTGCCTTCTTTAGCGACTTCGTCGGACGAACTCTCTTCAAGCATTTTCATGGCCCTTTCGCAGTCATCTAGAACCGGAAGAAGACCTTTGATGGTGTCAGCTGATGCTGAGGAGACAAGCTCCAACTTGGACTCTGCCGAGTGCCTGCGGAAATTCTCGAAATCAGCCATCAGGCGGATGTAGTCATCCTTCTCCTTGGCGACGCTCGCCTTCAGCTCCTCGTTTTCTTTCAGAAGTTTGGCGAGTTTTTCCTCAATTTTTTTCGCTTCCTCATCGACTTCCGGAGCTTCTTCCTTACATTTTGCGGTTTGCTCTTTCGTGTCAGCAGCTTGAGCGGCTTGTTTCTGCTCCTCCTGCTCTTTATTCTTGTTCTTCTTGCTCATATTCATTTCTCCTTATTCCAATACTTGTGCTTCCGGGCAGCGTCTGACCGTCCGAAGCGACTGCAAAGATATCAAATTATCTGCCAATTACAGAATCGCTGACATAATGTCAGACATGAATATTATTGTAATTTCCCGTCCGTGTTGCTAAATTTGTACGGAAATCGTCTGGCATGGAAGGATGACAACATCTTCCCGCCAAGTACATCTAACAGCTGACAACACAATGAGCGCATTCATCAACGAGAATTTCATGCTGTCCAATGAGACGGCTCGCCTGCTTTTCCACGGCCAAGCGGAGAACCTGCCGATAATCGACTATCATTGCCATCTTTCGCCACGGGAGATCGCTGAGAACATCCAGTTCCGCGACATCACGCAGCTCTGGCTGGTGGACGGCCACAGCGGAGACCACTACAAATGGAGGGCAATGAGGGCGAACGGAGTGTCTGAGGAATATATCACCGGAGACAAGTCCTCTTGGGAGAAGTTCGAGAGATGGGCTGAGACAATGCCTTACCTGATGCGTAACCCGCTCTACCACTGGTCTCATCTGGAACTCAGTCGGGTTTTTGGAATAGACAAGGTCCTGAAGCCGGAGACCGCCCGTGAGATCTTCGAGGAATGCAACGCCAAACTGGCCACTGAGGAGTTCAGGGGGCAGGCACTCATCCGGAAGTTCAACGTTGAGGTGGTCTGCACGACCGACGATCCTGCTGATGACCTTCGTTGGCACAAGCAGATCGCGGAGCATCCTTTCGGGACCAAAGTGCTTCCGACCTGGAGGCCTGACAAGGTGATGGGAATAGAGGACGCGAAGTCTTTCAATGAATATCTCGATAAACTCTCGGTGGCTGCAGGGTTGGAAATACGTTCATATTCGACCCTGACCGAGGCTCTTCGCAAACGTCACGATTTCTTCGGGGCGATGGGCTGCCGTCTTTCCGACCACGGCCTTGACACTTTCTATGCGGAGGAATATGATGAAAAGGAGATAGAAAGAATATTCAAAACCGCCCTTTCAGGAATGCCTGTCAGTGAATATGATGCCGTCATGTACAAAAGTGCGGTTCTGCACGACCTGGCCGTCATGGACGCCGAGTCCGGGTGGACGCAGCAGTACCACGTTGGCCCTCTTCGCAACAATTGCACAAGAATATTCAATAGTGTCGGTCCTGATGCGGGTTGTGATTCGATGAACGACAAGCCTGTCGCGGAGGCAGGGAACAGGTTCTTCGATGCGCTTGACAAGACCGGCAACCTTGCTAAGACCATCCTTTATTGCTTGAACCCTAAGGACAACGAGGTGATGACGACGATGGCGTACAATTTCAATGACGGCTCGGTTCCAGGCAAGATGCAGTTCGGCTCTGGCTGGTGGTTCCTTGACCAGGAGAACGGGATGCGCAGACAGATGGACACGTTGTCATCGCTCGGTCTGCTGAGCCGTTTCATCGGCATGCTGACCGACTCCCGCAGTTTCATCAGCTACCCTCGCCATGAATATTTCCGCCGCATCCTCTGCGATGTGATTGGCACCGATGTCGAGGCCGGAAAGATCCCAGCATCCGAGATGGACACCATCGCCCGGATGGTCCGTGACATCTCCTATAACAACGCAAAGGAATATTTCGGATTCTAGTAATCCTTGAAGTGAATAACTGATTATTTATTAGGTGCTTACTTAAGCAAGCGGCAAATTGTTTTGCCTGATTTTTTGAATATGCCAAGTTACCTCCAGATAGAGAACATCTCCAAGTCCTACGGCCCGAAAGTCCTATTCGAGCACATCGGATTCAACATAAACGAAGGCGACAAGATTGCCCTGATCGCCCCGAACGGCACCGGCAAGACCAGTCTTCTGCGCATACTCGCTGGCAAGGACAGCTCGGATTCGGGCGGTAAGATCATATTCCTCAAGGACATCCGCATCGCCTTTCTTGAACAGGAGTATGAATATGACCCAGAATCCACCGTGTGGGATCAGATAATGCGCGACAGCGAGCCGTGGACGAAGAATCTTGACCCTGAGCATCTCGCTGAATATGAGCAACGTGTCCGCCGTCTACTGACCTCTTTCGGGATGTCTGAATATGACCGTAAGATGAAGGTACTATCCGGTGGTGAGGTCAAGCGGGCCGCCATCATCGTGATGCTTGCCAGCGAGGCTGACTTCTTCGTGATGGACGAGCCGACGAACCATCTGGACATCGACGGCATCGAGTTTCTGGAGAACTATCTGTCCCACGCCCGTTGCACCCTCCTGATGGTGACCCATGATCGTTACTTCCTTGATTCCGTGGCGAACACGGTGATGGAGATGGACCACGGAGCCGTTTATATTTATAAAGGTAACTATCAGAACTATCTGGAGAAGAGACAGGAGCGTATCGAGAACTACAACGCCGAGACAGACAAAATCAAGAACCTTCTTCGCCGTGAGTTGGAGTGGATGCACGCAAGTCCGTGTGCCAGAACCGGCAAGGCAAAGTACCGCAAGAACGCCTTCTATGAACTGAAGGACAGGGCTGAACAAGTTTACAAGACCAACAGCGTGAGTCTTGCCGAGATGGGGCCGGCTTCAAGGCTTGGAACCAAGATCATCAACTGCAAAGATGTCAGCTTATATTATGGCGAAGACTGCTACCTGAGCCATTTCACCTACAATTTCCAGCGCTACGAGAAGGTCGGCATCGTTGGAAAGAACGGTGTCGGCAAAACAACCTTCATCAATCTTCTGATCGGGAATTTGGACGCATCGGATTCTGGCACGATGACCGGTGTCATCGAGAGGGGAGAGTCCCTAAAAATAGGCTACTACCGCCAGAGCGGAATGCAGTTCGATGAGAACCAGACCGTTCTAGAGACTGTGAACGACACGCATCTCCTGAGTCAGTTCCTTTTCCCGCACGACATGCTGAACAACCGCATCAGCAAGCTTTCCGGTGGAGAGAAACGCCGTCTTTACCTGCTGACCATCCTGATGAAGCAGCCAAACCTGCTGATTATGGACGAGCCGACAAACGATCTGGACATCGTGACCATCAATATTCTTGAAGAGTACCTGAAGGAATTCAAAGGCACTTTGATTCTGGTCTCCCACGACCGCCATTTTCTGGACCGTCTGGTCGATCACCTCTTCGTGTTCTGCGGAGGCGGTGAGGTCAAGGACTTCATCGGCAGCTACAGCCAGTACCGAGAGTTCATCAAGGACTACGAGGCGGAGAAACGCAGCAAGGCCCGTGAGGAAGAACGCGCATCCAAGGCCGCTGCGGTGGCATCCGACTCGTCTCAACTTGGTGGCTCTGTCAGCGCTTCGTCCAAAAGTTCCCGTCCCGATGCCCCTCGCAAGCTGAGTTACAAGGAACAGCGTGAGCTTGAGCAACTTGAGAAAGACATTGAGTCCCTGACCGCTGAGAAGTCCGACCTAGAGTCCAAGATGAACGGAGGCCTGACCGACCCCGCTGAACTCCAGAAAGTCACCACACGTTTCGCTGAGGTCTCCGATCTCCTTGACACCAAGGAAACCCGCTGGCTGGAACTCTCTGTCTGACTTTCACGTCAGCGCTCCCTGTCGAGGCACTCAGCCATAGACTTTTTTCATTCTCGACCGGTTCTGTGCTACACGACATCGTCTGGTATTGGTATCTTTCTCGTAGCGCAAATCAAACAGATTTGCTTTGTATTGCAAAATGTTATACATTTGCTAACAAATATTGCACTATGGGAACAATAGCAACACGAGAGAACGTCAAAAAAGCGACCGCATTCAGACTGAATGCTGATTTGCTGGCTCGTCTGAAGGTTTTGGCAAGAAAAGACAACCGCAGTCTCAATAATTATGTCGAGAATGTTCTGATGTCTGTAGCCTATAATGAACCTAATGAGACCACGAAGGAGGCTTTGAAGGAAGCTGCAGGGAACAAAAGTCTCGATGAGTTTGACTTCGAGGCGTTCAAGAAATATGTAGCGTCACTGTAGTATGTGGAAATTTGTCCAAACAACTCAGTTCAAGAAAGACTACAAGAAGTATTCTAACAATAAGAAGAAACTGTTGGCATTACAAAGGTAACCGTCCCCGCACGCCCAT
>DBKH01000052.1 GCA_002297815.1 Bacteroidales bacterium UBA755
CGGGAAAGACCTTCACGATGGCGAACGTCATCGAGAAACTTCAGCGTCCTGCGCTGATTCTCAGCCACAACAAGACGCTGGCAGCGCAGCTTTACGGTGAGTTCAAAAGCTTCTTCCCGTCCAATGCGGTTGAATATTTCGTCTCCTACTATGACTACTATCAGCCGGAAGCCTATCTGCCGACAACTGACACCTACATCGAGAAGGATCTCAGCATTAACGACCAGATTGACAAACTGCGTCTCAGTGCTGCTTCGGCTCTGATGTCAGGGCGAAGGGATGTTATCGTAGTTTCCAGTGTGTCGTGCCTTTATGGTATCGGAAATCCGGAAGACTTCCATGCCCAATCGATTCTGGTGAAAAGAGGAGAGCAGCGCAGCTTGACCCGTCTCCTTTACCATCTCGTTGACGCCAATTATAGCCGCACTGAGGTGGATTTCAAAAGAGGAACGTTTAGGGTTCGCGGAGACACGGTCGATGTGTTCCTCGGAGGCTCGGATGAGGCTGTCAGGATCGAGTTCTTCGGTGATGAAGTAGATTCGCTTTCGTTGATTGATCCGCTGACAGGAGCGCACATTGAGTCACTGGATGAAGTGCCGATCTTTCCTGCCACCAATTTTGTGACCACAAGGGAACGCAGCATCAAGGCCGTGAGCATGATCCAGGACGATCTCAAGAAACAGGTCGATTATTTCAACGAGATAGGCAAGGGGTTGGAAGCCAAGAGATTGCAGCAGCGGGTCGAGAATGATCTAGAGATGATCAAGGAGATGGGCTACTGCCCCGGAATCGAGAACTATTCCCGCTACCTGGACGGTCGTCTGCCCGGTCAAAGGCCGTTCTGCCTCATCGACTACTTCCCGAAAGATTTCATCACGTTCATCGATGAGAGCCACGTCACGATCCCGCAAATTAGAGCGATGTACGGTGGTGACCATGCCCGCAAGTCTGTTCTGATTGAATATGGCTTCCGCCTTCCCGCCGCGTCAGACAACCGCCCTCTGACCTTTGACGAGTTCAATTCCATAACCGACCAGAAGGTGTATGTCAGCGCCACTCCATCGGACTACGAGCTAGAACGCTCCAACGGCCTTGTGGTAGAGCAGGTTGTGCGGCCTACCGGTCTGCTGGATCCTCCGATCGAAGTCAGACCTACCAAGAATCAGGTGGATGACCTTGTTGAGGAGATCCGCAAGAGGGCAGAGAAGGACGAGAGGGTTCTCGTCACTACCCTGACCAAGAGGATGGCAGAAGAATTGACCGACTATCTGGACAAGATCGACATCCGGGTGCGCTACATCCATTCCGATGTGGACACGGCTGAGAGGGTCGAGATCATCGAGGACTTCAAGAACGGACTTTTCGATGTGCTGGTCGGAGTGAACCTCCTTCGCGAGGGGTTGGATATTCCTACAGTCTCGCTTGTGGCAATTCTTGATGCTGACAAGGAGGGCTTTCTGCGCTCTGGAAGAGCGTTGACCCAGACAGCGGGCCGCGCGGCCAGAAATGTCAATGGACTTGTAATAATGTACGCAGACACAGTCACAGAGTCGATGGAGCAGACCATCCGCGAGACCAATAGGCGCCGCACAAAGCAGATTGAATATAACAAACTCCACCACATCACCCCTAAGCAGGTTGAGGTGAAAAGGAATATTCTTGTGTCTGAACTTTATGGCGAACCGGAGAAGGCTGTTAACCCTCGTGTCAAGAACGGGCCGAGCGGAAGGGTCAGCGCAGCTGATTCGGTTTCCAATCCAACATATATTCCTAATCCAAGTGATCTGGGCCGTGGCACGGTCTCCGTTGGACTCGGACACGATTCCAAGAGGGAAGGGAACACGGCCTATGTTGACGGCTTTGTCAAGGCCGACCTGGCCGCTGTGCTTCAAGATCCGGTCATCCGCTCGATGAGCCGGGAGCAGATCCAGAAGACCATTGCTGAGGACAAGCGCAGGATGGAGAAGTCCGCTGCCGACCTTGATTTCAGCGAGGCAGCCCGCTATCGTGACGAGATGTGGGCGCTTCAGGAATATTTAAAGGTCTGGAAAGATTGATCTCTCCGGTCGCTGAGCCTGTCGAAGCGACTTTATTATTATACCCTGGAAACCTTAGTCACATGCTTCAGCAGCCGTATCTGTGAAATCACCTTGTCCAATTCCATGTTGGACGGCACTGAAATTCTCATCGTGATCTCGTAGGTCCCGCCTCTGTTGTTCTCGCTGACATTAAACGAACGCAGTGACGCCTTGAAGGTGTTCACAATCTCGGTAATCTGCCCGATTACTGAAGACTCGTTGTCCGTGATGATTTTCAGCGAACTTTGGAAACTACCTCCTGCCGGAGTCTCCGCCCATTTCACTTTCTGAATCCTGTACGGGTAGGCGCTGATGAGTCGCGCTGCGTTCGGGCATGAAATCCTATGAATCTTTATGCCCTCAGTCCTTGTCACGAATCCGAACACATCGTCACCGAACACCGGATGACAGCACTTGGACATCTTGTAATCCAATCCTTTGAGATCTTTGGCGTTCAGCACAAGGATGTCATCAGATGAATGCCTGTTGCCCCATTCCGCTGACCTTGTCTCAATCCTTTCCGCCTCGGCCTCTCTCGCTGCTTCGATGGCTTCTGCAGCGATCCTGTCCCTGTCTAAGATGTAATTCTTGACATCATTGACATCAACTTCCCCGTCAGCGATGGCCGCGTAGAACGAGTTGAGAGTGGCGTACTTAAGCTTTTTAAGCAGTTCAGCCACAACCTCGTCCGGCAACTCCAACTTCCAGTTCTTCAGGCGTCTTCCAAGTAGTTCCTTCCCTTGGGCGGCCTTTTTATATTCCTCCTCATTCAGCTCCTGCTTGATGCGGTTGCGCGCCTTGGATGTGACAACAAAGTTCAGCCAGTCGGAGGAAGGTTTCTGGTTCTTTCCGGACATGATGTCCACCACATCTCCCGTCTTAAGCTTTTCCCTAATAGACACTGCCTTCCCGTTGATCCGTCCACCGGCGCAACGCACTCCAAGCCCTGAATGAATATTAAAGGCGAAGTCCAGCACAGTGGCGCCTGTCGGCAGTATCCTCAATTCACCCGACGGGGTAAACACGAATATCTCCTTGGAAGGTGGCTGCGGAAGCTCGTCCGGACTGCCTTCGTGCGGATGCTCAAGGGCGTAGCGGACTGATGTCAGCCATTTGTCCAGCTGCGCCTCGTGCTTGATGCCTTTGTAGGACCAGTGGGAGGCCTGTCCGTTCTCCGCCTCGTCATCCATCCTCTTGGTCCTGATCTGGACTTCAATGTAGGCCCCGCTCTTGTTCTTGACCGTGATGTGCAGGGACTCGTAGCCGTTCGGCTTAGGGTTCGTCACCCAGTCGCGCAGACGCTTCGTGTCGGCTTCATATTCCTCAGTCACATAGGAATATACCTGCCAGCAGATGTCCTTTTCCTTCTTGGTGTCCGGTTCGCAGTCGATGATGAACCGGATGGCGAAGACGTCATAGACCCCCTCGAACGGGACTTTCTGCTTCTGCATCTTCCGCCATATTGAATATGCCGTCTTTGTCCTGATCTTCAACTTATAGTGAATCCCAGCGTCTGACAGAGTCTTCTTGAGCGGCTCGATGAACTCCTCGGTTAGCCTAATACGGTCTCTTTCAGTGGCTTTCAACTTGTTGGTGATGGCCCGGTACTGCTCAGGCTCAGCGAAACGGAAGTAGATGTCCTCCATCTCGCTCTTGATGTTGTAGAGTCCAAGCTGGTGTGCCAGAGGAATGTACAGCATCAAAGTCTCCAGAATCTTCTTCTCTCTGGAGGCCTTCGGGAACATCTCTAGATGCCTCATCACCTCTAGCCTGTCGGCTATCTTGAGCACGGTCACACGCGGATCCGTTGAGTATTGGACAATCAGCTTCTTGTAGCTCTCGGCCTCCAACCGTGTGTCCTTCGGCTTGATTGTGGCAATCTTGTTTAGCCCCTCCACCATTGTGTAAACATCCTCCGGGAATCCGCCTTTCAACTCTAAATCAAATTTTGGCGATTGGTCCCTGAGCCTGTCGAAGGGCCTTTCCGCCCGCAAATCGATCTCAGGATGCTTTCTGGTGGCCTCATGAAGAAACACCGCTGCCACGCAGTCAGCCGGCAGACCAATCTCGTCCGCTGCTATCAACGCCACGTTGATTGGATGCTCGATGAATGGATGTCCGTTGCCTCGTGTCTCGTCTGCCAAAGCTGTAACCGCTATTGCATACGCTTTATCGATGAGAGCCTGTCCTGCCTCATCGTACTGGGGAAATCTCTGATGAATCGTGTCCATAGCAAAGTCCGTTTTTCGCCCGAAGGCATCATACTTCTCAAAATTACAAAATTTCTTTGAATATGATGCGGTTTACTTGCCTTTGTTCTCTCGATGGCGTGTCAAAGTGGTAAATATGCTAGTAAATTTATGTTGCAAGTGGTAAATATTCAGTTTACTCGGTAATTTACTACTTTGTGCTATTGGATGTTACGACTGTTGTGACTAATTTTGGAACGCTATTCATCTCGGAGTATAACAAATCACAATATTATCGTATGAAAATGAAAAGAGTATTCATCCTTTTGGCCGCAGTGCCCCTAACACTTGCCGGCTGTGCGAACTACGACTCTGACATCAACAGGATTGATGAAGAGCTCGACCGAATCGAAAACACCCGTATCAAGACCATTGCCGAGCAGATTGATGGAATCAACGCCTCTCTGCCGAAACTGGAGCAGGCTGACAAGGATCTCAAGGAGATGATTGCGTCCCTTCAAGGTACTGCCGAGGGCCTTAAGAAAGCAATAGAGGAGAACGAGTCTAAAATCTCCGCTGTGAAAACAGATCTGGAGAAGGCTCTCACCGAGCTTCGTGAGGCTGACACTAAGGACAAGGAGGAAGTCATGGCTGCCCTGATAGCTGCCAAAGCCGAAATCACTGCAAAACTGGAGGCAATGAAGGCTGAGGCCGAGGACAAGTTGAAGTCAGTTGAAAGCACCATCGCTGGACTTAAGGAAAAAGACAGCCAACTGGAGAAGAGGATTAATGAACTTAAGGAATATGTCGATAGCGGTCTGTCCGGAACTAAAGACTGGGCGTTGAAGACATTCTCCACCCTTGAGAGCCAAAAGGCAATTGAGGAGGACATCACATCCATAAAGGGCAGTGTCGAAGGGCTCAAAACCTCTCTTTCAGACCTAGAGAAGAGACTTTCAGAGAAGTTTTCTAAGGATCTTGAGTCTGCTGTAGCTGGATTGGATTCTAAAATTTCCGAGCAGGTGGCAGCCCTCACTACCGCTTACACCGAAGCTATAGCTTCTGCAAAAACCGAGATAGAATCCGCCTACACAGCAGCGATTGAGACAGCGATAAAGGATTTGGAGACCTCTCTTAAGTCTTGGGTCAACGAGACCTTGACAGCCTACAGCACCATCGCATCCACCGAGTCCATGATCTCCACCCTTAAGACAGAACTTGAAGGACAACTGGAGAGCCAGGAGGCTTATCTTGAAAACCTTGTGAATGCTCTGTCAAAGGGCGTGGCGGGTCTGGCTAAGGCCAATGACGAGTTGACAAAACTCATAAAGGCCAATGCGGAGGCGATTGAGGCCAACAAAGCCGCGATTGCTGCCAACGCAGAACTTATCGAAAAGTTGAATGGAGATCTCACCGCAGCTAAGAAAGAAATCAAGTCAGCCTACGAGAAGGCCATCGGTGACGCCATCAGTGCCTCTGAGGGTAAACTGACAAAGACGATTGCCGATGAAATCTCAAAGGTCAATGATTCAATTGATGCCAAAGTTAAGGAAGTTAAGGATTTAGTCGCTGCTCTTACCACCCGTGTGGAAACCCTTGAGAAAGATGTTAAGGGCATTACGGATGACCTCGCCAAGGTTAAGGACACTGTGAAAAACCTTGAGGACAGGCTCAACGCCCGCATCCAGTCTATTTCCTACATCCCGACCTACACAGACAGGGTTGAGGAAGTCTATTATACTTTTACCGATGGTAATCTCAATTATATCAAGGATTTGACTCTTCAGTTTGAAGTTATGCCTCATGAGAAGGCTCAGAAAATCACCCTGGATCAGGTGTCCGGTCAAGCCTCTTACCCTCAGACAAGGGCCGGAAGCCTCACATCGTTCGAGGTGAAGAGCGTCTCTGGCGACGCTGACGGAATCCTTACGGTTGTCATTGATCCGATAAAGTTCTTGAATGGTGACCATTACAATAACTATTACGGGACGATGAGCTCTGCTGCGATCAGGGTGGCCGTGTCTGACTCCAAGACAGGAGGCAGTATCGCTTCTGAATACATCTCTATCGAGCCGAAGAGCTACAACAGGTTCATGTCCTATACGACCACGACCGGCAAGGAACTTAACCAGTATTGTTATTCTGTCACTGATATTGACAAGAAAAAAGCAAAAACCGTATCATCCCAGAATTCTAAAACTGGAGAATGGACGATGAGTGTTCCGTATGGACCAAAATCTGGTGCTTCAGCTGGAGAGCTTGATTTCAAGATGTGGTACCGGAAGACCTCTACTTCCAGCTACGATGTTCGTGACAACTCTCTGGAGACAATATCATTTAAGTGGGCCTATCCTTATTATTACCTTAAGGATGCCACACGTATGTTTTTCCAGTGTACCAATCTGAAAGAAGCCGACTTGAGTGGTTTGGCAACTGACAATGTCACAAGCATGGAATATATGTTTGTCGGCTGTACCAAACTTGAGAATGTCAATCTGTGGAACACGCACAAGAATAATTTCATGGAAAATGTTACGAGCACGAGGTATATGTTCTCTCAATGCTCAAGTCTGAAAAAGTTGACTTTTCCTAAGAAGGTCAACCCAGGAAAACTTGAGTCAATGGCTTTTATGTTCAATCATTGCTCATCCCTGACTAATATAGACTTGTCAGGTTGGAATCTGAACAACGTGACTTCTATGGAATCATTGTTCAAGTATTGTTCTGGCCTAACGAGTGTTACCTTGCCGAAAGTGACTACGAAGAAGATTAGGAATATGCAATATATGTTTATTGGCTGCTCGGCTTTGACAAGTGTGAACCTTTCCGGTTGGAATGTGGAGAATGTATTGATGATGACAGATTTATTCAAAGATTGTTCCAACTTAAAAGAGATTGACTTGTCTGGTTGGGTTCCTAAAAGCTTGAAGGAAATCTATGGTATGTTCTCAAATTGCACAAGTCTGGAAAGCATCAACCTGTCTGGCTGGAATTTGGAGAATATGATACAAATTCAGTATATGTTCACCGGTTGCACCAATTTGAAGACTGTTGATCTTTCCAATTGGAAAACTCCAAAGTTGTCTGTATTAGGCAGACTGATCACTGGGTGCGAGAATTTGACTTACGCCAATCTTTCCGGTTGGGATGTCTCGTCACTGTACCAAATTGATGTGTATCCATTTGCTGACTGTAAGAATTTGGTGACTCTTGACCTGTCCGGATGGAATCTGGACAACACCATTGTAGATAGGCGGTTATTCGAAAATTGCAATAATCTGAAAACAGTCAGGATGGTCGGCTGTTCTCAGACAACGATCAGCAAGATTAAGAAAGTATTGCCAAGTGGAGCCAAAATCGTGACCGAATAGGAATCTACAACCCGTAAACTCACTCCGGGCCGGTTCTGCGGAATCAGCCCGGATTTCTTATGTGGAGTTGCATTCTTTTTTTGTATTTTTGTAGACTGGTTTGTTAGAAAAGAATGCCAATGGACATGTACCTGCCCCTGTCTTTCGCATCCGGTGTGGTCATCACCACGCTGGCTTTCATCTTGCTTCTTGTCAGGATTGAGCCGGACGAAGAAAGCCGGAAGATCCGTTTTGCAAGGGCGATACTTGCTGCGAGTTATTTTCTGCTTGCTGTCCCGGATTGGCTGAACGTTTTCGGGCTGAATGATTCGGATGACATTGCCGCTGCCACGATTGTCTCAGCGTCCATCCAATCCTTGCTGTTCACCTTCACGCTGATAACGATGATCCAGCCATCTCTTGTCACGACACGCAGAACCTTAGTCAACATCGCTCTCGTGGCCGTTGGCTCGGTCTGCTACCTTGTCGCGGATTCACTGGCGGATTCACCAATAGTCACCTGCGTGGCTGTCGCGGCTGTCATTGTCCAGCTCCTCCTTTACACGGCATTGTTCCAAAGATGCTACAAAAAATTCGTCAGGCAGGTCAAGGACTATTATGATGAGGAATATGAGCGACCGCTCCATTGGGCGAGGAATAGCTTTGCCGCGGCCTTGGCGGTTGGGGTGTTAGCGATGTTGTCCCTTACGGTTCCTCAGCCCGTCTATAATGCCTTCATGTGCTGCTACATAGCCTTCTACATTTGGTTCGCCAGCCGCTTCATCAACTACATCATCAGATCGGATTACTATCTGCCAGCGGTAAAAGTTTCCGCAGAAGAGATTGTAGAACCAGAGCCTGAGCCGAAGACTGAACCTGAGATGGTTGCTTCGGACTTAGACTTCAATGATTCCTCGGAACAAAAGAAGATACTTCAAGTTGCTCTTGAAGAATATGTAGCCAGCAAAGACTATCTCAATCCAGACCGCGACAGAAACTACATCATCGAGCGTTCCGGCATAGATCCTCGTTACTTCCGTTGGTACTTCCAGAACGTCCTGAATCAAGACTTCCGTGTCTGGAGAGCAAACCTCAGAATCGAGGAAGCGAAGAGGATCATCTTGACCACTCCAGATGTCTCGATGAACGCCCTCGCAATCAAACTCGGTTTCGGTACCTCCCAAAATTTCTACCATCACTTCAAGAAAGTCGTCGGCCAAACTCCAACAGAGTTCTTGGAGGCCTGCAGGACAAAATCGAGCGAATAGTAAATTTGCTAGTAAATTATTTTGCATGGTAGTAAATTTCTTGATTATAAGAAATTTACTACCATGCTTGTTTTGAAAATAGTCAAAGCCTGAGTACTTTTGCATATAATTTTAAGTTTAACATTTAAATTCAAACCTTTATGAAAAAGACATTGTTGATTATCATCGCTGTTCTGGGATTCGCTGCTGTTGCGAGCGCACAGCCAAGAGCTATCGGTATCCGTTCTGGTTGGGGTTTTGACTTCTCCTACGAGCACACGATTAAGGGACCGAACTTCGCAGAGCTTGAGGTCGGTCTTGACGGCTACGCTTTTGATGCATTCCACGTTGATGCAACCTACAACTTCATGATTGCCAATCCGGATTGGACTCCGGTCGGAACTTGGGGAATCTATGCCGGTCCTGGTGTTTCGGCCTACATGTGGCCATCGGAAAGCGTCTTTTACGCAGGAGTTCTCGGTAATGTCGGCCTTGAGTACAAGTTCAAGTTCCCTCTCCAGCTTTCGGTCGATGTGCGCCCTCGTATCATGTTTGGAAACGGTGGCATCTGGACTGATGGCCTCTTCTATGGTGGCGTCAGTGCCCGCTATTATTTCTAAATCGAGTATATTCTTCAGTTAGTTGAATTAATCATTTAAACGATTATTCATCAAGGTCTGGCCGTGTTGGCTAGACCTTTGCCTTTTTGGCCTTTGTGCAGTCTGTACTTTCTTCTCTTTTCGTTTTTTGCTAACTTTGCAGATTGCAATGCTCGGAAATCTGAGCAAATGGCACGAAATGTAAAGAATTATCATCATGAACATCTTGAAAGTGGGAATGGTGCAACAGAGCTGCACTACGGACATCAAGGCGAACATCGCCAAACTTACTGAGAACATCTGCGAGTGTGCTGCCAAAGGTGCACAATTGGTTGTTCTACAGGAGCTGCACAATTCGGTCTATTTTTGCCAAACGGAGGATGCATCTCTTTGTGACCTAGCTGAGACCATTCCTGGGCCTTCTACTGAATATTTCGGAGAACTTGCCCGAAAACTAGGTGTCGTACTAGTGCTTTCTCTTTTTGAGAGGCGGGCTCCCGGCCTTTATCACAACACAGCTGTCGTGATCGAGAAGGACGGCAGTATTGCAGGCAAGTATCGCAAGATGCATATTCCTGATGATCCTTGCTTCTACGAGAAGTTCTATTTCACACCGGGAGATTTAGGTTTTAAACCTATTCAGACTTCTGTAGGCTCCCTCGGAGTGCTGGTCTGCTGGGACCAGTGGTATCCTGAGGCAGCGAGGCTGATGGCGTTGAACGGAGCCCAGCTGCTGATCTATCCTACCGCCATCGGTGGAGTAGGTACTGATTCCAAGGAGGAGCAGCAGACCCAGAGGCAGGCATGGCAACTTGTCCAGAGGGGACATTCTGTGGCCAACGGTCTTCCTGTCATCACAGTGAACCGTGTCGGCCACGAGGACGATCCCTCCGGCAACACGATCGGACTTGATTTCTGGGGATATTCATTTGCCACTGGTCCACAGGGCGAAATCCTCGCCCAATTCAGCACCGAGGAGGAAGGAGTGAAAGTCGTTGACATCGATCTCGACCGCACTGAATATGTCCGCAGGGGATGGCCGTTCCTCCGCGACCGCCGGATTGAAGCATATTCCCCAATCTTATCCCGTTACGGAAAGTAGAATCTTTGTGCTTTCGCCCTTTTTGGTGCTTGGCAATCTTTAGTTATAGCTAAAATCGGCTAAAGATTCAACCATAAATACCAACAAATAGGGATGCCTTCTGATTGCAGTAGAAATATTATTTGCATAACTTTGCAACTGAACGAAGTTTAACAAATAATTATTCAATGTTTATGGAGTCAGAAAAGTCAACGAAGACAATTGGCTTTCGTTTTGGAGTTCTGATTTTCTCTTTGTGTGCGATTCTGTCGTTCACCGGCTTCGCGGACAGTGCCTTTGCCCAGAATAATCAGGGCAGGAGTGCTTCTGGAGCACCGAGTAACCCACGAATTACCATCAAAGGAAGAATCACGGACGACCACGATGAGCCGCTCCCCGGAGCCAACGTGCTCGTGAAGGGAACATCGATCGGAACATCCGCAGATGCGGACGGAAATTATTCCTTGACATTCCAGAGAAGTCCGGGTAAGTCGGACATCCTTGTATATTCATTCATTGGAACTGAGTCCAAGGAGTTCAATGTCAGCACCTCGACGAGGTTGAATGTGCAGCTCAAAACATCTAGTTTGGACGCTGTGGTTGTCAATGGTTTCTACACCCAAACAAAGGAGACGTTCACGGGCGCGGCAACGACAATCAGCGGTGATCAGTTGGTGGCTGTCTCTTCGACTAACTTGATGCAGAGCCTTGCCGCTCTGACTCCGGGTATGGTGCTGGTTGAGAACAACAATGCTGGATCAAACCCTAACGCTGTCCCATCCATCCTTATCCGTGGGTCAAACACTTTGATTTCCAATGAGAGTGAGGAAGGTGTGAATAATCCTCTCATCGTGTTGGACGGTGTCGAGATCAGCATTCAGGAACTCTATGACCTTGACATGTTTGACATCGAGAGAATTGATGTCCTGAAAGACGCTTCCGCGACTATCCTCTACGGTGAGAAGGGCGCCAACGGAGTGATCGTTGTCGAGAGGAAACGTTCAGAGGAGGGCAAACTGAGACTCAGCTACAATTTCGTGCCTAAGTTCAGTGTGCCTGATCTGAGTTCGTTCAATCTCTGCAGTCCTGCTGAAAAGCTTGAAATCGAGCGACTTGCGGGAAAGTATGACACTGCTGACGGTTCAATGGACGAGGCCTACGACTACAAACTTCAGTTGATCCGCAAAGGCGTCAATCCTGATTGGCTCCATGCCCCGTTGCGTGTGCCGTTCAGTCACACTCATTCCCTGGCCCTAAGTTCGAGGGGAGAGAAACTGGAATTCCGGGCGAACGCCAATTTCGGAGATACTTATGGAGTCATGAAAGGGGACAACAGAAGGAATCTTGGACTGAATTTCAGCATCAACTACCATCTCCGCAACAAGCTGACCCTTTCGTACAAGAATAGTTTCTCTTTGAACAGGAGTGTTGACTCTCCTTATGGAAGTTACTCTCAGTACTCAAGGATGAATCCTTACAATCCGATGACAGATGAGGATGGAAACTACATTAAGAGTTACTATTTCAATCCGCTCAGCACGTCATCCTATAAGACTGCAAATCCTTTGTACGATGCCACGCTGTCAAGTTTCGGCAAGAGTCAGAATCAGTCATGGACAAACTCACTGTCCGGAAGGTGGAACATCACCAAAGAACTCTATGTGACAGGTCAGGCTAACTTGAACCTGACATGGAACCGTTCTGACAACTATGACTCGCCCGATAGGGCCAAGTACCAGAACAGTGCCCTGAATGACAAGGGCCAGTACAGTTTCTCGACTGGCAATGGCCTTACCACTGACGGAAAGATTGTTGTGAACTACGGCAAGTCCTTGGATTCCAAGGGGTCTATGTTCCGTGTCAGTGCCGGTAGCAACATTCAGTACAGCCGCAAACAGAGTGCGTCATTCCTTGCCAAAGGATTCATTAAAGACGAGTTGTCGGATCTTTCCTTTGCTTTGACGTACCCTACCGGGCATCCTACTGGAACAGATAGGGTTGCGACATCTGTCGGATTCTTTGCCAACGCCAACTTCAGTCTGTGGAACAGGTATTTTGTGGATGGTTCCTACAGGACATCAGGCTCTTCAAAATTCGGCTCCAACAACAGTTTTGCACCGTTCTGGGCATTAGGAGCTGGTTGGCACCTACACAACGAGAAGTTCATCAAGGATAACCTTCCTTGGATCAACACCTTGACATTCAGGTACTCACTTGGCTACACCGGTAGCGTTTCCTTTGACTACTATCAGGCTCGTACCGTCTATCAGTACGACTCCAAGTACCAGTACGTCTCCGGAATCGGAGCTTTGCCTAAGCAGATGGGCAACCCTGATCTGAAATGGCAGAGAACTTTGAACAATAACTTTGGCCTTACCGCTGCATTCCTTGACAATCGTTTCAACCTGTCGTTTGACTTTTATTCAAACACGACTTACGACATGCTGATGTCAGTCAATCTGCCACCGTCTGTCGGCACGTCATCGATGAATGTGAACTTCGGCCAGCTCAACAACAAGGGTCTTGACCTCTCGCTTTCAGCCCAGATCATCCGCAACAAGGACTGGTTCTGGAGTGTGACGTTGACCGGAGGTCATGTGATGGATCAGATCCGCAAGATCTCCGAAGGTCTCAAGAACGACATTGACAACCCTTACGATTCCTCCAAGCCGAAGATTCTCTTTGTCGAAGGAGGCTCACAGTACGACATCTACGCGATGCGTTCCGCTGGCATCGACCCTGCAACGGGAAAAGAAATATTCATCAAGAAGAATGGTGAATATACTTTTAAATATGATGAAAATGAGAGGGTAGCTGTCGGAAACACTAATCCTATCCTTCAAGGTTCGTTGATGAACACGTTGAGGTACAAAGGATTTTCTATCAGCGTGGCCACGTCCTACACCTTTGGGTCTGACTACTATAACTCGACTTTGAAGAACAAGGTTGAGAACATTGACCTTAACTACAATGTGGACCGCAGAGTGTTTACTGACAGATGGAAGCAGCCTGGCGACCACACTCGTTTCCTTGGAATCGGCACGTCCAGCAGTTCTAACCAGTACTCCGAAAGATTCGTGGAGAAGCGTAATGAACTGTACATCTCCAGCATTCAGGTCATGTACGATTTCGCACCGAAGGCGATCACCAGACTTGGCCTCCGCAAGTTGGCCATTGGATTCGGGCTTTCGGACATTGCCCACATCTCCACAGTGAAGTTCGAGAGGGGTACAGAGTACCCTTACTGCCGTGGAATCAACCTGATTTTCCGCCCGACATTCTAATTAAGGAGGACTGACAATGAAAAGCAAAAGAATATTCATAACAATCATTACTGTGGCCGCGGTTCTTGCCTCCGGGTGCTCTAAGTTTCTTGATGTGCATCCAAAGGGAGAGAAAATCAACATGTTCGAGACGGCTGAGGAATATGAGGACGCACTCTATGGAGTGTATAACGAACTGACTGGAAGCAATCTGTACGGGCAGTACCTGTACCTGCTCCCGGAAGTGTTGAGCCAGAATTTCACCACTTCTGACTACAAGTATTCTGAACTCGCTGAAGGTGAGATGACCACTCAGGGAGCAGTTGCGACAAAGCGAGACATCTGGAAATCAGCATACACGGCCATCAACCACATCAACAACATAGTCGAGCATGCCGAGGATGACATTGACACCTACAAGCATTCTGGACTTTATCTTGGTGAAGCTCTGGCGTTGAGGGCATTAGTTCATTTTGAACTCCTCAAGCTCTTCGGTCCTCCTTACTGGGCCCCGGATGCGGAGAAGAAGCAAGTCCTTCCTTATGTCACCAAATATTCCTTTGACATCAAAGATTTTGATTCCTACGATAAGGTCTATGAGGCAATCCTGTCTGATCTAGGAAGGGCCGAGGAATATCTTGCCGAAGATGCCACGCTTGTTCCGGTTGATCGCGACAAGACTGCCAATTCCTTCACAGACGCTAGGATAGCTCATCTGAATCTTTATGCAGTCCAGGCTCTGACAGCGGTAGTCTATTGGAGTAAGGACGATTTGGACAATGCGGAGAAGTACGCTGAGAAAGTCATCTCCAGTGGGAAGTTCACTTTCCGCCCAGCCAGTGCTTTTGTTCAGCCTGACAACGGAACTCTAGATCTTCATGAGACTTTATTCGGACTGTATGTCAGTGACGAGACCACAATGATGAAGAAACTTGCTCTCTCAGAGACTGTCGGCTCATCAGCATTGAGGTTGGCGTCCGATTATTCCGTCCTTTACGAGAAGAACTCCGGAGCCAGCACGGATTACAGGCTTTCCGCTTGGTTCGACCCTTCAATCCCTGCCTGCCGAAAGATGATCAACAACATCTTCATCTCCGGTGGCAACACCTACAATGGAAAGTCAATTCTTGGCTACGATGTCATCCGCCTTCCAGAACTGTACTACATTGTCGCGGAGGCGAACATTACGAAAGACCCGGCCAAGGCCAAGGAATATTTTGACAAAGTTCTGAAATCCAGAGGCCGTGAGACCCTAGAGGAGTCAGGTGAGACTCTTACCAAAGACCTTCTCTTCGAAGAGAGAAAACGTGAGTTTTACGGAGAAGGATTCACATGGTTTGAGATGAAGAAGGATAAAAAGGACATCATGACTGTTTCCGGCAAGACACTGCCTGGAGACGTGGCTGCCACCTACACTCTAACTGTCCCTGATGAAGAATGGGAATCCAGAAAGAACATTGAGATTTGAAGCTAAAATTGGATAAAAAATGAAAAAGATAATATATTCATTGATGCTAGTTCTCCCATTCCTTGCCTCGTGTGATGGAACGTGGGTGATGTACGACACGGCCCAGAAGGACCACATCTATTTTCAGGACCGTATCCAGACCATCATGAAATCTTTCGCACTTTTGTCTCAGGACGAGATTGATGTCACAGCGAATGTCTTTGTGATGGGTAATGTGTCAGATGTTGACAGGCCGTTCAAAGTGGAAAGTGTGGACACTCCTGAAGGAACTGTGCTGACTTTTGGGGATGTGGAATATCCTGTGATTTCAGCCAGGGAAGGCATCGACTTTGAGGTTGAGGATTGCGTGATTCCGGCTGGGGAAGTTTCTACGACAATCAATGTAAAACTTAAGCGCCAGCCTGAGATGAAGGACGGAGGCTATGTGGGTGTCCACTTGAGGCTTGTCCCGTTTGAAAATTTTGAGCCGCTCCCAGCTGACACAGTCAGCAGTACGGTCATGTCTCCGGATCTACTGATCTATGTCAATGACGGTGACCCGGCTTGCCCTACTTGGTGGAGGCCGTCAGCTAGCAAGCCAGCTGGCTGGGACTACGATCTGGGTAATTTCTATCCGGCCAAGTTCCGTAAACTGTTGGAATTATACCACCAGACAGCTGAGACCAACCCTACATTCTACGAGTATTGCGTGGCACATTACGGAGAGAATCTGGATGCGGAGCCTAATGCGGACAACAACAAGATGGTAAGGTTCTGGCGACAGACCTACATGGCTGCATGGGCGACTTACGTCTTCTGTCCTTTGTACGAGTACTATGAGCAGTACTACAAGGAGCATCCGGATGATCCTAACTTTGAGGTGATGGGCACAGACAATGTGAACATCAACGCTTTCAAAGGATGGGGCGATCCAAGAAGTGGCAAGTACGGATTCCTTAACTAAAAAAGCATATTCATTATGGAGAAAATAAGATATAGTATATTGGCTGCCATTCTGCTTCTTTCTGTCTTTCCCTCTTGCTGGAAGATTGATGAGGGAGAGACCTTGACATTGGAACCGATAGACGTAGTGGCAGCGTCAGACACAATCAATGCTGACCTTGGAGTTGAACTGAAATATGAAGGGTTGACTGTCAAGAGCGGGCTTGATGTGAAGTACGAGTGGGTGTACGGTCAGCCTGCGGATGGAAAGACGATAGCTGATCATCTTTTCAAGGCAGGCACAATCGAACAGGTTTCTACTTCACCTACCATTGACTACACCTTCTCAAAGATCGGGACATTCCTCCTACGTCTGAGACTTGACAACGGGGAGAGTGTGTCTTATAAATATTTCACCCTTAATGTCAACTCAGGTTATGATGAGGGAGTGGCCATCCTAAGCAATGATCAGGCTGGTAACGGCAGGCTGACGTTCGTGAAAACCTTGACTTCTGAAGAAAGTGCTGCGGGCAAGCAGGAGGTATTCCCGGATGTGTTCTCATCAATCAATCCTGGCCAGACACTGAAAAACGGAGTGGCTCTTTATATGTCAAATGCCACAGTTAAAAAAGTTGACTATTCAGGACTTCTTATCGCGACAAAGGACGAGAAAGGCACTATGTGGCACATGGAAGCCAAGACATTTCAGTTGTTCCAGAAAGCCAGCATGGTTGCCACAGGGGCTAATTTCAAGGCTTTCGGAGGAGAATTGGCTTCGACATCTGGTTTCGCCTCATTCCTGCTAGGTGACAATTCTCACGTCTATCGCTACGACATGCTTCTAGGAAATTACACGGACATGATAGACATTAAGCCGATGACTCGAATTTTCGGAGGCCTGTCCAGGACGTCCGAGAAATCTGAATCCGTCCGGACTACGATCTACTACACTGGAGACTCTCTCTGCTTGAGGAGGAACGCTTCCTCCGGGGCATTATATTACTCGGAGCGTGGCTACTCCGTGGTGAATATGGCAACGATGAGAACGGCCAAAAGTAATGGCCTTTACATTCTTTTTAGGAATAAGGCAAACCCGAATGAGTATCTTATCCGCAACACAGATGGTGTCGGTGGATCCGGAACTTTAAAGAAATGGGGAACTTCTGTCACCTTCACTACCGATGATCTGAAGATGGATGAAAACAGCAAGTTCGTGAACACCAAGCATTCATCAGATGTCTATTACACTTTCCAGAATGCCATCTACAGATGGTCTTTAATCAGTGCTCCGGCTACCAAGCCTGCGATAACTGTTCCTGATGGAGAGCAAATCCGCGACATTGCCACCAATTTCAAAGGACGTGACAAGGGAGACGATGGAGAGGACCTTCTTTATGTGGTGACCTACAATCCATCCAGGTCCGGGGACAAGAAAGGTAGTCTCTACGTCTTCTCATTCTCTGATGACTCGCTTGTCCGCTCCTATGAGGGGATCTGCGATGATCCGGCCTCGGTGCTGTACAAGTACAGAGTAAACTGATAATCAATGATAACAAGAATTACTATGACAAAAAGGAACATTATCCTCGCTTTGATCGCCGCCGCGCTGTTGGTTCCGTCCACAGACGCGGCAGCGTTCCCGTTTAAGAAAAAGAAGAAGAAAAAAGCCCAGACGGAGGCAGTGACGGCACCGAAGCCAGCCCCGAAGAAGAAGCAGACCCCTTACGAGAAACTGATGAAGGAGGTCGCTGATTCGGCTTGCGGAGGCACATTCAACCTTTACCGCACGTCCAAGGACAAAATCTACATGGGATTTCCAAGGAATATGATGGGACGCAGGATGCTTGTGGGAAGTACGATCACCGCGACAAGCAATCCGTCTTACTTGAATGTGGGCTACAAGTACGCCAAGCCGACATATTTCCAGATTGACTTGAAGGACAGCCTTGTGGTGCTGACTGTCCCTGGAACAAACGCCACAAGTTCTGATCCAGGAATGCAGACCGCCCTTGAACGCAGCTATATTCCTAAAGTCTTGAGAAGGATAGCTGTGCAGGCAACGAGCAAGGACAGCTCAGAGGTAATCTTCGAGGTGACTCCGCTCATCAATTCGTTGGCTCCTAAGGGAAAGAACTTTTCCCTCACGAAGGCAGCGGATGAAAAAGCCACATGGTTCAGCGACCTCAAGGCATTCAGCGACAACGCTTCCGTCAAAGTGCATTCCAATGTGGATTTCACGAAGACTTTCCTTATGCTTAAAGGCAAGGTCGGCTCCGGTTCGATGGCCTACACAGTCTCTTTCCTGCTGCTGCCTGAAAAACCAATGCCTGCTCGTGTGCAAGATTCAAGAATAGGCGTGTTCCCAGTCGGTCCGGGGGAGGGAAGTGTCAAGTACAACCTGTCCTCCGCTGAGGATGGTTTCAAAGGCTATGTTCTTGCCTCCCGTTGGAGACTTGAGCTCTCAGACACGACTGCCTGGCAGAAAGGCCAGAAGGTCCCTGTAAAGAATCCGATTGTATGGTACGTGGACAACTCATTCCCAGAGGCTTGGAGAGCTCCTATCAAGAAAGGCGTCCTTGCGTGGAATCATGCCTTTGAGGCAATTGGTCTAAAGGATGTGATGCAGGTGCGTGACTTCCCGACTGCCGAAGAGGACCCGCAGTTCGATCCTGACAATCTGAAATATTCATGCATTAGGTACGTCCCTGACGCCACGATGAACGCCATGGGCCCGTCCTGGGTGGATCCTGTGACAGGTGAGATTCTGAACGCATCTGTGCTTGTCTATAACGATGTCATTAAGCTCATCAACAACTGGCGTTTCGTTCAGACCTCGCAGGTGGATGAGAAAGTCCGTTCCGTCAAGATGCCTCAGGACATTATTGACGAGTCGATGGTCTATGTAATCTCTCACGAAATCGGTCACACTCTGGGACTTATGCACAACATGGGAGCATCTTCCGCCTATCCGACCGACTCTTTGAGAAATGCGGCTTTTACGGCCAAGTATGGCACGACTCCGTCAATCATGGACTATGCCCGTTTCAACTATGTTGCTCAGCCTCAGGACAAGGACGTAAAACTTGTGCCTCCGTCTCTTGGTGTGTATGATGAATATGCCATTAAGTGGCTCTATACTCCTGTTGTAGGCGCGAAGGACATTTGGGAGGAGGCTGCAATTGCTGAAAAGATCATTGACGAGAAAGCTGGTGATCCGCTTTACCGTTACGGAGCGCAGCAGCTCTCCAACACTGGCTATGGCTCCTACGATCCGAGCGCAAGGACTGAGGACTTGGGCAACGATCCGATTAAGTCCAGCGACTACGGAATCAAGAACCTCAAGTACATTCTTCCAAAGATGAACGAATGGGTCTGCGCAGATGACTGTGACTTTACCCACAGGAACGACCTCTACATCCAACTGACAAACCAGTACTACCGCTACATCGGCAATGTGCTGGCGCAAGTCGGAGGAATATACCTGAACAATGTCAAGGAGGGTTCCGCTGTCAAACCTTCGGTCCCTGTATCCAAAAAGGTTCAGAAAGCTTCCCTGAAGTGGGTGGTTAGCCAGCTTCGTTCATCCTCGTGGATTAACAACGCTGACGTGACATCCAATCTGCCGTTGGCGGCTCCGCAGTCCAACAAGATCTGCGCTCAGGTGGCTAAGGCGCTGGCCTCCACCGTCCCAGCGAATGTTATCCTTGCTTCGGTTGTCCCCGGAGAAAGCAAACCTTACACTGTCAATGAATATTACAACGACCTCTACAACGAGGTGTTCGCATCCTCGATCACCGGGCGCAAGCTGACATCGGAGGAAAAGACTCTCCAGAGGGAAGTCTTGACCGCTTCTTCAAAAGGGGTGAAATCCATGCTGTCCAAATCGCTGGCAGAAGACTCGTCGGATGATGAATATGCTTCTGAACCGATGTGGTGCGGCTATGAAGATGTGGCTCTTGGTGAGGGTAAAGGCCCTTATCAGAAGGCGGTGAGCGTTCTGACAATTGACGAGAGTGACGGATGCCGGATCGTGTTCCTGAACAAGGTCAAGGCTTTGGCCACTTCCCGCAAATCCTCCGCTCCTTTGGAAGATCGCGCTCACTACGAGTACCTTCTCGCACGTGTCAACGCTGCTCTTCAGGCTCAGAAATAGAATCACCGGTCGCTGTGGTTCGGCAAGCTCACCAACCATGGTTCGGCAAGCTCACCAACCATCGGTCGCTGAGCCTGTCGAAGCGACTGAAAAACACAAACATATTCATTAAATGAGAATTACCCCAATCATAGCGGCAGCCGCTGCACTAACCCTTTCCGCCTGCTCCACCCTAAAAGATGGAGAGTACAACCTTTCTGTAGTCTCCACCGGAGACGGCCACGGCTATTGGTTCGCCAAACCCATAGAGGACGGAGGCCGCGCCAGAGGATCCCTTATGTCCCAAAGCGCCTTCGTCAACGGAATCCGCGAGTCAAAGGGAGCTGACAACGTCATCCTAGTCGATGCCGGAGACAACTTCTTCGGTAACGGTGCTCCGTTCTACTACAACTATGTTGACACAACATCCACCCACCTCTATCCGAGACTGGCTTCCTACATGGGCTACGACGCTGTCATTGCTGGCCATTCCGATTTCGAGTCTGGCCATCGTGTTTATGACCGTGTCGCCAAGGAAATGAAAAAGGAAGGTATCCCTCTTCTTGCCGGCAACGCCTTGTCCGACAAGAACGGCAAGCCATATTTCCCGGCATATTCAATAATAAAGAAAGGAGGAGTCAAGGTCGCTGTTCTTGGTTACACCAACGCTGACAACGCCTCGTTGATGGACGGAAGCTGCGTCTCCGGCCTTCATTTCGAATCGCTTCTGCCTCTGGTTCAGGAGGATGTGGACAAGGTCCGCTCTAAGGAGAAGCCACAGGTAGTGATTGTCGTGGCTCATACAGCAATGGGTAAAGGTGACGGGCAAAACCTTGAGAAACAGGGCCTTGACCTGTTCCGGAGCCTAAGGGGAGTGGACGTTGTCATCGCAGGCCACGACCATTCCAACAAGGTGATGAGCGCTGACAGCATTGTGGTTCTTGATTGCGGAAGGGCCGGACAGAACGCAGGCGTTACCGACATCAAGCTCGTTGTGAAAGGAGGAAAGGTCGTAAGCCGCACGTTGGACGCGCGGATGGCTTCCATTAGTGCCGAGGAATATGACAGTGCGATGGAGAAGGCTTTTGAATCTGATTACGACAAGGTTCACAGTTTCATGATAAGCACGGTCGGAGAGATTAAGAAAGATCTGGTTTCCAGAGAGTTCTATTACAAGCAGTGCGACTACCTGAACTTCCTCCACGCCCTTGCTTTCAGCGCTTATCCGGTGGACATCTCATTGTCTGCCACACTTCTGATAGACGGTAAGGTTCCTGCCGGTGATGTCCGCTATCAGGACATCCGCAAGGTCTATCCTTACGAGAACAAACTGGTTGTCTTGAGACTGACCGGAGCCGAGATTCTGAAATACCTTGAAGCCAGCTATGACGCGTGGATCAACACTGTGACGGAACCTTCCGAGGATGCTCATGTTTTGAAAATCAAGCAGTCCAAGGACTATTCCACCGGGAAGATGGCCTGGAAGCTAGCCAAGAGCCCGGCCAACTTCGATTCCGCTGCTGGAATCAACTACACGGTAGATGTGACAAAGCCTTATGGCTCCAGAGTCACAATCACCGGGATGGCGGACGGTAGGGCATTCGAGATGGACAAGGAATATCTTGCCGCGATAACCACTTACAGGTCAGTCGGCTCTGGCGGACTTTTGAAAGCCGCTGGACTTACTGACGCGAAGTCTGTTGAAGACAGGATCGTTTACCGAGGCCCTGAGTTCAGGACAATTCTCTATGAGTATTTCAAAAAGTACGGCAGTGTGGATCCTGCGGTCATCGGTGACCCTAAAGTCATCGGTTCATGGAAGTTTGTTCCTGATTTCGCCCCTGCCGCCATCAAGGCCGATGTGGAATTGCTTTACGGAAAATAATGAATATCTTTGCGTGGATGAAAAAGATAGTTCTGAATAACATTGTCCTTGCGGTGGCTTCTCTGCTCTCCGCGGGGACATATTCATTTGCCCAGATTCCAGCGACTCCGGAGCAAAGAACAGTTGTTGAGAAGGAATATGGTGTGAAGAATGTCGTGCGCAAGTACGACACGCATGCCGAAATGATGGCTGACCCGAACAAAACCGGTGGGGAATATTTCATGTACAGTTTTGACGACGTGAGATTGACTCCGGCTCCGAAAGGCTATAAGCCTGTCTATATCAGCCATATCGGTCGTCACGGTGCAAGGTATGCAATTAGTGATAAGGTCTATGAGAATCTTCGAAAGATTCTGGCCGAAGCCCATGATTCCGGCAAACTGACCGAGGCGGGGGAGTCTCTTCGCCAACGATACGAGGCGTTCTATCCGTCCGTGGCGTTCCGAGGAGGTGAATTGACCCATAAGGGCCAGGAACAGCTCCGTGGGATAGCTGATGTGATGTACCGTGATTTCCCCGAGGTGTTCAAGGGTAAGACCAACGCTGAGGTTCTGTGCACAGTGACTCCGCGAGTGATAGTCAGCATGAATTCTTTCATGGATGAACTCAAGGGCTTGGACAATGATTTGAATTACAGTCTGGAATGCAGCACATCGATCATGCCGCTGATTCATCCCAACGGAGCCGCGAACCCTTACCGTGTCAAGGCGCGGACTCCGGCCAGTGTCCGTGCCAAGGCTGACAGTCTTCTTTCCGCGAGGGTGGACGTGAAAAGGTTCTGCTCAAAGTATTTCAATGACACCGACTTTTTGGAGAAGTCCTACGGCTTGTGGAAGTTCGAGCTGGACCTGCGCACAGTGATCCTAGACCTTCAATGTCTTGACAATGAACCTTCTGATAGGTTAGAAGACATATTCACGTTTGAGGAACTTTTCGCTATCTGGGAGGTTTGGAATTTCAACGGCTACTTAAGCATGGGCCGCTCGCCATTGACGGACAACAAAGGCGTCCTCAACACTTCCGCCATACTTAAGAACATCATCGAGTGCGCTGACCGTGATTTAGCTTCCGGCCAGGTTCAGTTGAGCCTCCGCTTTTCCCATGACACTGCAATTCTTCCTTTGCTCTCGTACATGAAACTGGATAATTTCGGTGCAGTAGTGAACGACCCAAAAGAGGTGAAGAATTGGTGGAGATCGGATTTCATCCCCATGGCCTCCAACCTCCAGCTAATCTTCTACCGCAGCAACCGCACCCCAGAGATCCTAGTAAAAGTCCTCTACAACGGCCACGAAGCCTCCCTCCCAATCCCTCAGACCGCCCCATCTTTCTATTCATGGGCCACCTTCAAGGACTATTACAGGGATTAGTAGCTGCATTAAGTCCTTCCAATCTTACCATCAGTATGACTATTAAGGCAGAGGGGATGTTAAAAGACAATTTCGAAGCAAAGTGTCGTTGAAACCCTCCATTTGTCGGTTTTGGACGACATTATAGTCAAATAATGTCGTCCAACCTCTCCCTCACAGAAATGTTAGCTCAAATCGAAGGAATAGAGCCATGTAAAAGGTCCCTGGTGCCTACCTTATATATCCCCGTAAGGCTTTCTTGTTGTCCACAAGCACATAAGGATGGCGTGAAAAGTCGTGAGAGGCCATTATCTGTGTCTGACCCCCTCTTCCAAGGATAGGGTCAGGCACGCTTCCCCATCTCCAACTATCGTGAGTGGCACATCAGTGTGCTCATGGTCTTGGATAGAGTCTGAAAATCAGTTGCATGAAGGTCACGGCAGCGACCCTTTACCCGGCTAGGGCGCGCGCAGCGCGTAGGTCGCTGCCATGACCTTCATGCAACAGTAATCAAGCCGTATATTAGCCTATAATATACGGCTGTGTAAACGCCCTGCGCGTCTTTCCAGTCTGGGGCAGTCTGGGATCGACTAACACAAGAGAAAATCCCTACCGAGCTTTGGCGAGGCGCTTTAGCTCGCAGTCGGCCTTGATCTTGTCGATTATGGCGCAGACGACCTTGTAGGTCTTGCTGTCCTTGGTGTAGTTTGCCGGGACGGTGAAATTGACACGGCCCTGGTGCTGAAGGGTCTTGGCGAAAGCTTTTTTCTTCGGGTTGCTCTCATCGCAGACGGCCACAGCGTGGCCACCGAACATCTTGACAATCTTCATGCACGGGATGTCAGTCTCACCGTCTCCGAAGTAGATCATCTGAGGATATGGGATTCTCTTCTTGTCCTCAGCGATGCTCTCGTTGACCATTTTGTTGTCGTGGGCGCTGAAGATTCCCTTGTTAATCTTGAAAATGTACTGGGTCTTGGCAGTGTAGTCCACAGCGATTCCCGGCCACTCGGCCTCCCCGTCCTGGTTGTACATGAAAGTGCAGGCGAAGATGTGCTTGAACTCCTTGGCGATCGGGCTGCCCTCGATGATCTCCTTTAGGCCGGACGAGTTGATGTAGTGCTCGATCTGCACACCATGAGCATCGCCATATTCATTGATCATCTTGAACCACTCTTTCACTCCATCGAAGAGTTGAATGTGGCGGCCAAACTTGCGGAAGTCGCTCCGGCGGAGGGTTATTCCGTTCTTTTTTGCCTCATCGAACATCATTTTCATGTAGGAAAGGACATTGCTTGCGTCCTGTCCGACAGCAAGCCCATCGCTCATCCTCCAGAACTCCTCCGGGGTCTTCCCGATGGCCTGAATGAATCCGAATTCCTGCATATTTCCGGGAGAAAGGGTCCCGTCAAAGTCATAAATCAGTGCTACAATTGGTCTTTTCTTCATAATTTCGCCACAAATAACCGATTTCTACAAATATAATATTTATTCTTTTGAAGAATCCGTGACTTTCGGTTATTTTTGCCAAGTTAATTTGATATTTTGTGAGTATGGACCACTATTTAACCCGATTACAGAACGCGACAAGAAAATACTGGAACAAGTCCGCCCTCAACACGCTGGGTGGGGAGTCGTTGACTTATTCCCAGATGGCTACCTTGATCGAGAAGTTTCATATCTTCTTCGAGAAAGCCGGACTTAAGAAAGGACAGCACATCGCCCTTTGGGCACGAAACAGCGCCCGCTGGGGAATGGCCTATCTGGCAGTGAACACCTACGAGGCGGTCATTGTGCCGATTCTCGCGGACTTTACCCCCGAAAGTGTGGAGAAGCTCGTGAAACATTCCGACAGCATAGCCCTTCTGACCAATGCCGACAAGTGGTCGAAGCTGGACATCACCAAGATGCCTGAGGTGAAGGTCGTGATGGATGTGGACAACCTCAAAATCCTCTACTGCAGCAAGCCGGAGATCGAGAAGATTTGGAACAACATCGACAACCTCCTCGCCCAAAAGTATCCTGACGGATTCGGTCCTGAAGACGTGGTCTATCCGACCGGCAACTGGGATGACCTCGCTGTGATCAATTACACTTCCGGCTCCACCGGAAATCCTAAGGGTGTGATGCTGACGTACAGAAATTTCAGCGCCACGATTGAGTTCAGCCAGGTTCACCGTCCGGCTTCGGACAAGAAACGCATGATCTCGATGCTCCCGATGGCTCACATGTACGGCCTTGTCACCGAGTTCATCTACCCGCTCTGCAACGGAACATCAATCTACTGGCTTGGCAAGACCCCGACCCCGAGCACTCTGATGAAGGCTTTTCAGGAGGTCAAGCCTTACCAGCTCATCACAGTCCCACTAGTGATGGAAAAAATCTTCAAGTCCAAGGTGAAGCCTGTGCTGGACAAGCCGCTGATCAAGTTTCTTACAAAAATTCCAGGTGTCAACAGGATTATATTCAAAAAGATACGTGAAGGGTTGATGAATGCGTTCGGCGGCGAGATCGAAGAGTTTGTAATGGGTGGCGCGCCTGTGAACCCGGAGGTCGAGAAATGGTTCCAAAAGATACGCCTTCCTTACACCGTCGGTTACGGAATGACCGAGGCTGCTCCTCTGCTGGCCTATGCTGGAAGTAAGGAATATGTCGCCGGATCCTGCGGAAAACCTGTCGATTGCGCTACCGTAAGGATTGATTCCGATGATCCTCAGCATATTGTGGGAGAGATTCAGGCGAAGGGTGACAACATTTGCTTAGGCTATTATAAAAATCCGGAGGCTTCCGCCAACGCATTCACAGAGGATGGATTCCTCCGCACCGGAGATCTTGGCCTCTTCGATGCAGCCGGAAATCTTTACATCAAAGGTCGCAGCAAGTCCATGATTCTCTCAGCCAATGGCCAGAACATCTACCCTGAGGAGGTTGAGGCAGTTGTGAACAACCAACCTTACGTCCAGGAGTCTGTTGTGGTTGACCGTGCCTCGAAACTTGTCGCTTTGGTTTATCTTGATCAGGAGGCTCTCAAGAAAGACAACCTTGACCAGGAGGCTGTCGCTGATCTTCCTGAAAAGATCCGTGTCAACTCCAACAAGCGTCTCCCGAACTACAGCCAGATCACCAAGGTCGAGATCGTGGACCAGCCGTTCGAGAAGACCCCAAAGATGAGCATCAAGCGCTTCCTCTACAAGTAATCCGTAATAAATGAATATCCTGGCTGCGTAAAAAGGTACCTTTTTGCGCAGCTTTTTGTATATTAGCAAACTAAAGCATTAAAATATACCCACTGCTACTATGCCTGAATTGTCAATCGCCAAGTCTCTGAACAAAGCCTACAAGCAACTCCCTGTAGATAAATCTGATTTCGAAATATTCAAGAATCAGCTTCGCATTTTTTATGAACAGATTGAGCACATAGACACCGAGGAAAAGATAAAAGGTGACTTGATGGACTTTCTGAAACAGACATTCTACGGTCAGGACTACAAAGTTTCTCCGAACGGCAAGATTGACTGCGCCATCCACCTTGGAAGTGGCATTGACGCTCCTGTGGGTGTAATCTGCGAGGTCAAGATGCCTTCAAACAATTCTGAAATGGTTTCAAGAGACGACTTGAACCGCAAGGCGATGCAGGAACTTCTGCTCTACTGGCTGCGAGAGAGAATTGGAAAAAAGAATATCCAGTTGAAGAAACTAATCGTTACAAATGTCTATGAGTTCTTCATATTCGATGCACAGGAGTTTGAGCGCGTCTTCTATTCCAACAAACGCCTTCTCCATCGCTATGAGGAATTCAACTCCGGAAGCCTTACCTCGGAAAAGACCGATTTCTTCTACAAAGAGATCGCGTCCGAGTGCATTGCCTCAGTGACTGATGACATTGAATATGTTTGGTTCGACATCCGTAAGTACAAACCATTCCTAAGCAGTGGGGATGAACGTAATCTTATCGACCTTTATAAGGTCTTCAGCCCTGAAAACCTCCTTAAGAAACAGTTTCAGACCGATAGCAACAAGCTGAACACCAAGTTCTATAGTGAACTTCTCCACATCCTAGGCTTGGAAGAGGTTGAGGACAAGGATAGCCACAAGCGCATAATCACCAGGCTTAGACCGGGATATCGTAATCCGGCTTCAATCATTGAAGACACGATGAACATTTTAGATGCCGAGGATTGGCTAGACAGAGTACCGCATCTTTCCTCTTATGGCACTGACAGTGAGGAGCGGATGTTTAATGTTGCCCTTTCTCTGTCAATATGTTGGGTGAACAGGGTTCTGTTCTTAAAACTTCTGGAGGCCCAGTTGATCAAATACCACAAGGGCGACCGGTCATATTCATTCCTGAATCCGTCCATGATTCCGGATTATGACGAGCTCAACAAACTTTTCTTTCAGGTTCTTGCTAAGCGCCCGATTGACCGCCCAGATAGCGTAAGTGCAAAATATTCAAAGGTTCCGTACTTGAACAGCTCGCTGTTTGAGATGAGTCCGCTTGAACGGCAGACAATCCGTGTGAGCAATCTGGCTGGGGGAGAGCTGCCCCTTTGCACCGGCACCGTAATGAGGAATGTCCGTGGCGGTCGCCTGCCGGCTCTCCGCTATTTGCTGGATTTCCTTGACTCGTACGATTTCTCCGGTGATGGTTCGGATGAAGTTTGCGACAACGCCAAAACCTTGATCAGTGCCTCTGTTCTGGGTTTGATATTCGAGAAGATCAACGGCCATCGCGATGGTTCGGTCTTCACACCGGGAGCCGTGACGATGTACATCAGCCAGGAAACCATCAGACGCGCGGTCGTCGGCAAGTTCAACGATGCGATGGGATGGCATTGCCGTGACTACGATGAGTTGAAAGACAAGGATTTGGATGATCTGCGCAAGGCGAACGACATAGTGGATTCCCTGAAAGTCTGCGATCCCTCCGTCGGCTCCGGCCACTTCCTCGTCTCTGTTCTCAACGAGATCATCAGGACGAAGTATGATTTAGGAATATTACTGGATTGCGAAGGCCGCCGCATCAAGAAGCAGGACTACAGCATTGAGATTGTGAATGACGAGCTGATGGTCTCGGACGCGGACGGCGAGCCGTTTGCGTATATTCCCGGAAACCCTGAGTGTCAAAGGATTCAGGAGGCACTTTTCAGCGAGAAGCGCCGCGTCATCGAGAGTTGCCTATTTGGAGTGGACATCAACCCCAACGCTGTCAACATCTGCCGTTTGAGACTTTGGATCGAACTCCTTAAAAACGCCTTCTACACTAAGGAAAGTGGCTACACCGAACTTGAGACCCTCCCGAACATCGACATCAACATCAAGGTCGGCAACTCTCTCCTTCACCGCTACGACATCACCCAGGACATTTCGGAGATCCTCCACGATTCTGGAATATCCATTAATGAATATAAAGCCGCGGTTTCCGACTATAAGAACGCCCACACAAAGGAGCGCAAGCGTTCCCTTGAGGAGATGATTTCCCGGATAAAGTCCGGACTTCATACCCAGATGGGGATGAACGATCCTAAACTTCTGCGGCTGAATAAGTTGAAAGGCGAACTGCACAACCTGAAAGCCCCACAACTTTTCGAGGCCAGCAAGAAGGAACAGGCTCAGTACGACAAGAAAATCAAGGATTTGAATTCACGAATATCCCAAATTCAAGAAGAGGTGGACTCAATCCGCGGCAACCGCTTGTTCATCGATGCCTTTGAATGGCGAATAGAGTTTCCGGAGGTGCTTGATGAATATGGTCGTTTCACAGGTTTCGATTGCGTTGTAGGCAACCCTCCGTACATCCAGCTACAGAAGATGGGAGAGAGTGCCGATGCCCTTTCAAAGATGGAATATGCCACCTACGAGCGCACCGGTGACATCTATTGCCTGTTCTACGAGCTTGGTTGGCAGTTGCTTAGACCGTCCGGCCTCCTGTGCTTCATCACCTCGAACAAATGGATGCGTGCCGGTTACGGAGAGAACACCAGATTTTTCCTTTCCGACAAGACCAATCCACGCCTGCTGATAGACTTCTCCGGTGTGAAAGTCTTCGACAGCGCCACCGTGGACACCAACATCCTCCTCTTCGAGAAGTCCCCGAACACCCACGACACCCTTTGCGCCGTGACCTCCGGCCAGTCCCGTGATGTCATCAATAATCTGGGTGTTTACGTTCAGCGTCAGGGCACCGTCTGCGGATTCGCCGGCCCCGATGCCTGGGTGGTCCTCAGCCCCATAGAGCAGAGCATCAAGCGCAAGATCGAAAGCGTGGGGAAACCGCTGAGGGAGTGGGATATAAAGATCTTTAGAGGCGTGCTTACCGGTTACAATGACGCCTTCATAATCACAACCGAAAGGCGGAACGAAATCCTTTCGAATTGTAAGACCGATGAGGAGCGCCAAAGAACAGAGGAGATTATCAGGCCGATTTTAAGAGGCCGTGACATCAAGCGCTACTCCTACGACTGGGCGGGGCTGTGGTTGATAGCGACATTTCCATCCAAGCACTACGACATTGAGCAGTACCCAGCGGTCAAACAGCACCTACTCTCTTTCGGCAAGGAGCGCTTGGAACAGTCTGGAAAGGAATATATCATTAATGGAGAAAAAGTAAAAGCCCGCAAGAAAACCAACAACCAATGGTTTGAAACCCAGGATAGTATCAGTTATTGGGAGGATTTCCTGCAGCCGAAAATCGTGTGGGCGGAACTGGCTCGAACAGGGAATGCTTTCGTGCTTGACCTCAAAGGGAATATGGTTGGCAATACCGGCTACATACTCACTGTCCCTAACAATGACTATGACGTGCTGATGTATTTGTTGGCTTTCCTAAATTCTCGTTCAATGCTATATTCCCTTAACCAAATCACAACAAGATTCGATAATAATGGATGGAGATGGTTGAGGCAATTCGTGGAAGAACTTAGGGTACCTCCTCTCGTGGGAAAAGAAGATATTCTTAAGATTGTAAACGGGACAACCAAAGAAAGCCAAAAGGAAAGGAGTGAATACATTGACAGTGCAATAGCCAAGATTTATAATTTCACACCGGATGAGATTCAATATATCAATAGCTGTTTGCCCATAGATTAATGAGTATTAGTGTGGTGCGGTGCGGTGCGTGAAATCAAGCATTTGACGCACCGACCTATATGATTTGTATGTTTGGTGCGTGAAAAACCCCATCCTATGCACCAAATATATGAGAGTCCTGAAAATATCAGATTAAGTATTGGCAAAACGCAAAAGTATCGGTAATTTTGCAAAAATTACTGAGTAAATCTTGATTATTATATAGGGCTGTATGGTAGTAAGCATTATAAGAGAGCGGATTAGTTCAGCGGAGAATGGAACCATTATCGAAAATAGCGAGTTTGGGCCACCTTATTGTGCGTAGGAAACTAGATTTCGCGCACGGAAAATTAACTTTGGGAGTGTTTCTCTAAATCAAATAGTTAGTTCTGATGTAATCACGCTCTTCCGCACTCAAATCATATAAATCGAAAACACGTTCAGCCACCTCTTGTTCTAGACCAGTATCAGTCATTTCTGACAGGCGCTCTATTTTCTCGGCAAAATAGATGTTGTCTTCATCCGATATGCTTGGAAGCATTCGTGGTTCAACTGCCTGAACGCTCACAAGCAAGTCACCTGTCCCAGTCTTAGGTGCATCTTTCAGCAAGAAATGTCCCATAGGTGAATTGAGTACACAGCAGATGAATTCGATGTTCTTGCCAACAGCGAAGCACGTGCTGTCCAAAGACAATAAACCATCGTTATCGTAAGAAAATCGAAGAATGGAACCGACTCTTTTCCACACGATTTTCGGCTGCAGG
>DBKH01000085.1:0-21373 GCA_002297815.1 Bacteroidales bacterium UBA755
TATCAGGGCTTTTGATTTTTTTTTGCAAGATATCGGACTGCGGAATTTAGGATAATATACTAGCCGAAAAAACTTGGCTACTTACTCTAATCTGCCGTATCGACGATACGTGCCTTATAGCAAACACCATTGATATACGGATTACACCGCTGCCCATCTCTATAAATGGAGTAAATATTAACTCGTTGTCGAGAGACCTCGAGGGTATGGCCCGCAAGGGCTACGGCCAGCTCTACTATGTCTGCGTACTGGATAACCCAGTCATTGACATAATCCAATTCATTACTCTCAGAAGATACTTTTGTCTTCTTAAGAAGTTGGCCCAAATCAACCCATCCACGGTCAGACTTAATCAGGACCTGAAGATAAGTGTTGTTAGATTTAGGATAATGACACTCCTCGTACCGCACCTCAGGATCGGTTGCGAATGTGTACTTCCCAGGAAGGAGGATTCTGCCTCCAATTGGCCTTACCTCAAGGTTACCTTTTTCCGTCAGTGACTTAAACTTACTGACATTTATAAACGTTATTGCCATACATTGCTGATTATCAAATAAATTCATACAAACAATCTCATAATTCGTAACTTAATAATAAACTCTAATACTTATAATCAATCGTAACGAAACCAGAGAACATTACAAAAATAGTGAATTATTGCCAGTTTTCCTATTCCATTTAGGTAGGCCATAAAAACTTCGCGAAGGAACTTTGTAAATATCTGCATATCAGACCTTTCGCTTTATCCGAGAACATACCCGTGATGTATCAGTTCCTCCCGGCTTTTGACCGGGAAGGTGTAGCCGTCACGCATAAGATAAAGGTCGTCGGTGATCTCGATGATGGCTTCGTACAAGTGGTCGGAGACGATGATGCCTTTGCTCTTTTTCCGCTCACGGATCAGTTCCTGCATACGCTCCACATAGATAGGTGCGATGTTGGAGAACGGCTCGTCAAGAATGTAGAAATCCGCCTCGCTGTTCAGAACCAGAAACATCTCTGCGACGCGGGCCTCTCCTCCGGAAAGTTCCTTGAACATAGTCCGTTGGAAAGTGTGGAATTTCGGGTCGAACCTCACGAGCTCGTCGTAATCCACGCCATATAATCTGAAAGCCTCTCCCAGTGTGTAGTTTCCGGGAACAAACAGATTCTGAGGCAGGTACTTGACGCGCTTCCCGATGTGGGCATAGTCAGTCTTAGGCTCGTCATTGAAACGCACGAACATATTCTGTGACCTAAGGCCCCCGACTATACATTTGAAGAGGCAGGATTTGCCGGTTCCGTTGCGTCCCAGCACGCCGGTCACCCGGCCGCTTTCGGCGGTAAGGAATGAGCCCTGGAGAACAGTGTGTGGACCGAACTGCAAATGGACACTGTCAACGAGCATTCTGTTTGTGTTATCTGATTGCATATCCAATATTTACGGCAATGATCATCATTAGCACAAACGCTACAAACTCCACAACGACAGGGATCAGATAAAACTCGTTACGGCTTATTCCAAGGTTGATGTAGAAATATATTGAGGTTTCTTTCCGGAAAGAATGGAACAGGTACAGAATCGCCGGAACGCTCAGGCACTTCAAGATAAGGCAAACCGACATCAATGGTGGGGAACTGATCACCAGAATGACCGCCGCCAGCGTGACAGCACCGGAAACCGCATATAATGCAGTTCCATACCTTCTTGAAAGCCGAATCCTCCGCAATATATTCATTATGTGGCGTTTTTGTCTGATTCCAAAGTTACCAAACAATCTTAAATAAAGCAAGTGGTTAAGGATCGCGCCAAGCACAATCCATCGCATCGGTGACTTAATTCACGCACAAATGAACCGGAAATAGAACGACCGCAAGATGATGCCGGTCACAGTCCGGATGAACCACGCGGTCGCCGACGGCTACCGGATCTCAAAGATCTTCACTCTCCTCGAAGCCGCCATCTCCGACTTCTGCGCATCAGCACTAAAAGATAGAGACAATCATTTAAGTTCTTGAGTGCCAAAGGGTGGAACGTCACTTGCTCATTTACAAAAAGTTACAGATTGTCGACAAGCCGTTGGAAGGGCAGGGTTCCAGAACTCATTAAATCACAAAGCATTACGAAACGAGTACTGATGCGTCTATGGATAGTGCAGTAGCTTCGACAAGCTCAGCGACCAAATGTGCCCGGTCACTGATCCTGCGGTGCATTGAGTCAGTCGAAGTGTCGAAGTGGCCTCTTGACAACAATAAGTTGCCAGTAGAGCAGAGCCGACAACACTATCACCCCGCCTCCGATCCCGATGAACGAAATCGACAGATGCGTGCAGACCAGCCCTCCGATCAAAGCGCCTGTTCCAATGCCAAAATTGAATATTCCCGAAAAGATTGACATCGCGACAGAGGTCTGGGACTGCGGCGTGTCCGTGATGATCTCAGACTGCATCGCCACATTGAACGCCGTGGCCGACATCCCCCACAATGCACAGACCGCGATGGTGACCGGAACGCTGAACGAAACCGGCAGCAGCAACAGCACCCCGGCGATCAACCCAATCATCGAAATGTTGATGAAACTGAAACGGATTTTAGGGTAATACTTTGAGAACAACATACTTCCGATGATTCCGGCACCACCGAAGATCATAAGCGTCATAGTGATCGCACTCTCGCTCATACGTCCCACCTGCTGAAGGAACGGCTCGATGTAGCTGTAGGCGGTGTAATACCCTGTGGCAAAGGCCGCTGTGGTTATGAATATTCCGATGAGGACCTTGTTCTTAAGCATCGCCGGCAAGTCGCGGGCCGTCATTCCGCCACCGCTCGGAACTTTTGGCAGCAAAGCTAACAAGTAGAGAAAAACAAACAGCGAGACAGCACCAATGCTGAGGAACGTAAGCCTCCAGCCGAGACTTAGGCCGATGACACGGCCGAGCGGAAGTCCGAGAATCATCGCCACGGATGTTCCTGTCACTATCATGCTGAGAGCCAAAGCTCTGTGGCTGTCCGGAACGATCTTGACAGCGATGATCGACACTATTGACCAGAAGATTGAATGGGCGCAGGCCACTCCGATTCTGGAAACCATCAACATCCCGAAAGACGTTGACAGATAGGACATCACTTGGAACGAGGTGAACACAGCAACGACCCCAAGTAGCAGCTTGCGCATCTCCATCCTGGAAGTCATCAACATCAAAGGGAGCGACAAGACCATCACTACCCAAGCATAGACTGAAATCAGCATTCCGGCCTTAGCCTCCGTCAATCCGAAATCCCTACCAATGTCTGTCAGCAGCGCGACCGGTATGAACTCCGAAGTGTTGAATATGAACGCCGACAGTGTCAGCCCCACCAGGGCCATCCACGTTTTCAAGGACATCTCAGGTTCCTTGATCTGATCTGCCATTACCATATTAATCACTAACTAACCGGGCGCAAATTTAGAAAAGAATCAGAATTATTCCTATCTTTATGCTGTTTAAACCGTTATGAGTATGATAAAGGATGTCGCGTTGGTGCTTTCAAGCGGCGGCCCGAGGGGATTCGCCTATATTGGTGCTATTGAGGAACTGGAAAGAAGAGGCTACAGCATCACTTCCGTGGCCGGTTGTTCCATCGGCTCGCTTGTCGGTGGTGTGTATGCCGCTGGTGGCTTGGAAGAGTTCAAGAAATGGCTGTTCGGCCTTGACAATTCTAAACTTCTTTCTTTGCTTGATGTGTCGATAAGCAAAAGCTATCTGGTCAAGGGAGAAAAAGTCATTTCAGCCATCAAAGAGGTTGTCCCGGATGTGAACATAGAGGATCTGCGCATCCCCTACCGGGCCGTGGCGACCGACCTCTACACCGGAGAGGAAGTAGTATTCAAGGAAGGAAAACTTTTTGACGCGATAAGGGCCTCGATCTCAATCCCATCTTTGTTCCGCCCGGTGAAGTACGGACGGCATACTCTGATTGACGGCGGAATCGTGAACACGATGCCTCTCAGTCAGGCCGTCCGGAATGGTCACGACATCGTTGTGGCGTTCGATGTCAATCAGATAGATTCCGAGAAGATCGCCGGTTATGTCACTGCGTTGGATGAGGCGCACGAAGCGGACTCTGAACTTGTGTCAGACACTCTTGACACCCTCGGTAAACTTGTTTCAAGAAAAGGTCTTCCGCTGCCCGACCGTGTGAGGATGTTGGGCGACGAGGCGCAGAAAGCCTACAAGGAGATGCGTGGCATCGGCCGCAAGACCAAAGAGTTGGAGACCAGGGCCGAGGCCGAGAATGTTCCGATGAGCGACAACTATTACTCGATCCTTACGCGAACCTTCTCCCTGATGAACCGCACCATCTCGATGCTCTCCGTCCAACTCTACAAGCCTGATGTTCTTGTGAATATGAACTTCGACTCCTACGGTGCCATCCCCGACTACGCCAAAGGTGAGGAAATCGCAGCCAAAGGCCGCGAACTGATGTCCGCCGCCCTTGATGAATATGAAAGCCGCACAAAATAAGCCGTGACAATTATGGTTATTGACATTGGATTCTGCATATTCATTGGAATTTGCTCCGGAGTAGCGGTTATTGTGAGCAATTTGGGTAAAAGACAAAGAGAACCCTTTGCGGCGGATAAGGCTGATTTTTATTATGAGGATGTGTACTCGCGATATGCGGCTCAGAAGGATCCCAAAGACCTCACACCCGAGGATGAGGGTATTATATGGGAATATGCGTCAAATCACATCGCGATGTTCCTCACTTGGGTGATTGACAATGGATTCTACGGGGAGATTCACAATGAAGCCTCCGATGACATCCAACTGATAAAAGAACGGAAGATGACGGGAATGGAGTTTCTTGCCAAGCATTGTGACTACCGGCTTACGGACGAGGACTTCAGTCCCGAGATCCTACCATTTGTGGAATGCTATTACTTTCAAAAATATATTCGGCAATATAACAAATTATTCAGCAAAAAGGCGATAGCCCCGCTACATCCCTCCCCGTTTTCTTGGGATGATTACAGCCTGATCGCCAAACGCATAACCCGAAATTACAAAATCTGGAAATTCTGCGGATCGAGTAAGTAAACGCATAAGATCCAGAGAGGCTACGAAATACACAAAGTATTAAATATCAGATAGTTATAAAACCCTGCCAGTCCAATTCAGAGGGCAGGATTTACGAATATCCTCAATATCAACAGATTGCGATACACAGTAATTTCGTTAGTCAAGACCTGTTTACCTTTCACAGTTACGCATATTGGCTCACTGAATGGCAAATCCGACCGAAATTATTATCCAAAAGAGGCCGACAGGAGATTTTCCTAAGATAGAACTGGAATCACCCGAGCACGACATCGAGAACCATCATCAGGACAAAGCCGATGGTGAATCCAATGGTGCCGACGTTGGAGTGTTGGCCTTCGGATGCTTCGGGAATCAGTTCTTCCACAACGACATAGATCATCGCTCCGGCGGCGAAGGCCAGGAAATACGGCAGGATAGGAGTCATCAGGGAAGCGAGCATAATCACCAATAGCGCTCCGATAGGCTCGACGATTCCGCTCAATCCGCCGATCAGGAATGATTTACGGCGAGAGTTTCCGGCGGCGCGCATCGGCATCGAGATGATAGCTCCCTCGGAAATATTCTGGATCGCTATTCCGATAGCGGTGGCCATAGCGGCGGCCGGGGCGATTCCTATTCCGTCCTGCAGTGAGCCGGCGATCACGACTCCGACAGCCATTCCTTCTGGAATATTATGGATCGTCACCGCAAGTGCCAACATAGCGGTTTTGGAGATCTTGGCCTTCAAGCCCTCCGGATTCTCATCACCAATATGAAGGTGAGGGGTAAGATAATCGACTGCAAGCAGGAAACCCATACCTGCAAGAAAACCTATAGCCGCCGGAAGCACTGCAGCGACACCCTCCCCTGCCGACATCTCCATACTCGGAATCAGCAAAGACCACACGGAGGCCGCCACCATCACTCCGGAGGCGAATCCAAGCAGAGCCTTCTGCAACAAAGCCGGCATCTCTTTCTTCATAAAGAAAACGAAAGCTGAGCCGATCAGTGTACCGGCGAAAGGAATCAGCAATGTCGCTATTATCGAAGTGTTCATATTCATTAATCCAATTTTACACGAATGTAGTGATTTTATTGTAATTTTGTCGTATGGTTGAGACAGACAACACGACAGAGGTTCTGGAAGTCGCTTCGATCGCCGGGCATATCCTGCTGGAGAACGGAGCCGAGATCTCCCGCGTGGAGGACACGATGGAACGGATCGCATCCCACTACGGGGTGGATTCCGGACATTTTTTTGTCCTCAGCAACGGCATATTCACAACAGGATCGCTTGGGAAATATGCCAATGTCGAGTTCATTCCTATACGTGGCATCCAGCTCTCGAAAGTAGTGGCAGTCAACCGATTAAGCTACGAGATCGCCACCGGAAAACACACGCTGGCAGAGGCCAGGCAAAGACTTGAGTCTATAAAAGATGCCCCTGCCAAGCCCGCATGGGAGCAGATTGCCGGCTCCGCATTCGGAGCAGCAGGCTTCTGCGCTGTGTTCGGGGGAGGATTCATGGACTGCGCAGCGGACTTTGTGATCGGAGCTCTTCTCTACGTCTTCTGTCTCTATGTAAGTGGATCACTCTCAAAGATTGTAGGGGGTATATGCAACGCTCTTGTGGCCACCATTCTCTGTCTAGCCTTCTACAGATTAGGCTTTGGCGACAGCCTCAGCAACATCATAATCGGGGCTGTCATGCCACTTATTCCTGGAGTGCCGTTCGTGAACGGGGTAAGGGATCTGGCCAATTCCGACTACATCGCCGGGATCACCAGGCTCACGGATGCTATGCTCGGATTCATCTGCATCGCCCTAGGCGTAAGTATCAGTTTCATAGCCGATGGATGGATATTCGGAGGAATGATCGAACTCAGCGGAATGACAGTAAACCCTCAGACCGCCGGAATCGTGTGGCAAAGCCTCGCCGCCTTCTTCGGCACTTTCGCCTTCGCGATTCTGTTCGGAGCCCCACGCAAGCAATATGTCACCGCAGGTGTGATCGGTGCCATAGGTTGGGCCATCTACCTGCTGCTCACACGGTTCTGTCACTCTGGGCCGACCGTTTCAATCATAGCGGCCACTATTATAATCTGCATCCTTTCCCGATACGCTGCCGTCAAGGACAAATGCCCGAGCACGGTCTTCCTGCTTTGCGGAATATTTCCTCTTGTCCCAGGAGCAGGAATATTCTGGTTCACCTACTATCTTGTCGCCAGTCAATTCTACCTCTCAGCCTCCGCAGGATTCACGGCTGTCAAAGCTGCGATTGCGATAGTCCTTGGAATAATCATGGCGATGGAACTGCCTCAAAGGTTATTCTCTGGTAAAAGAAAACACTAGCCCTCTTTCTCTATCTCGTGTGGCGGAAGTGCTTTCTTCTTGCGGAAGACTACCCTCTCGCTCATAAAGAAGTTCAGTCCTCCCGACACGCATAATGCCAGAAGGTTACACCACACGACATTCCAGCGGAATATTCTTTGGATCAAAAGAAGAAACGCCATTTTCACAAGGAAAGCACCTATGCAGGAGAGGTTGTAGCCGCCAAGATGCCGAAAGAACGACCTTTTGCTCCGGCACGACACCCTATCCTTCCAGATAAAGAAATAGGCCACCACAAAATTTGTTACAGCAGCGCACTCGAACGAGATTGCCGGTGAGACTATGTACTCCCCTACATAAGAACTGAACACCCACTTTGAGAAAACCCAAAGCACAACCGTGTCCACAATCGTTCCAAGAAGGCTCGATGCGGAGAACTCTGCGAATCTTTTGACTAATTTAAGCCACGGTTTGGTCATCACTCTCAATTTCGGACGGCAAACTTACATAAAAAACATGAAACTTTGGATAATTAGCAAATCTATTCAGTAAATTTGTCTTTTCAAAAGCGGCAAAGAACATGTTGCCGCTGACACAATGTTAATTACTAAACGAGCGAGAAATGTCTGACGAAATGAACATTGTACGAGATCTGGCCGTGATCCTTATTTCGGCCGGAGTGTTCACCATAATCTCAAAGGCTTTGAAGCAGCCTCTTATCATAGGTTATATCCTTGCCGGGTTTCTCATAGGCCCTAACATCAGTTTCTTCCCTGGAGTCTCCAGCGAGGCGACTGTGCACCAATGGTCGGAGATAGGCATAATCTTCCTCATGTTCGGACTAGGTCTCGAGTTCAGCTTCAAGAAATTGCTAAAAGTCGGTGGAAGTGCGATCGTCACTGCCGCTGTGAAATTCGTCGGAGTATTCATCATTGGTTTTGTCACCGCGCAGGCCCTGTCCTGGAGCTTTATGGAAAGCGTTTTCCTGGGCGGCCTGCTGTCTATGTCGTCAACGATTGTGGTGCTGAAATCCTACGAGGATCTTGGGCTTAAGAACAAACCCTACGCTGGAGTGGTGTTCGGGACACTTGTAGTGGAGGATCTGATAGCGATTCTTCTGATGGTGCTTCTCTCGACGATGGCGGTCTCGCAGACCTTCGCTGGAAAGGAATTAATCATGAACATAGCCAAATTGTCATTTTTCCTGATACTTTGGTTTCTTGTCGGGATTTATGTCATCCCGACATTGCTAAAGAAGGCCAAGAAGTACCTTAGTGACGAAATACTCCTGATTGTCAGCCTGGGACTTTGCTTCGGAATGGTCGCACTTGCCATTTCGGTCGGGTTCTCTTCAGCCCTTGGCGCATTCGTGATGGGTTCAATCCTTGCCGAGACCTCGGAAAGCGAGCATATCGACCACATTGTGGAACCCATCAAGAATCTGTTCGGTGCGATATTCTTTATCTCTGTAGGTATGATGGTCTCCCCTTCGGTCATTGCGGAGCATTGGCCAGTGATACTCCTCATAGCCATTATAGTGGTCGTGAGCCACATCATCTTCGCCGGAACCGGGATAATCCTGACGGGAAATGGCCTGGACAACGCTGTTCACACTGGCTTCAGCCTCGCCCAACTCGGAGAGTTCGGCTTCATCATAGCCGGGGTAGGTTGCACACTTGGCGTGATGCGGGACTTTATCTATCCAGTAATCATCTCCGTCTCCGTCATAACGACATTCACGACTCCATTCATGATTAAACTGGCCGATCCTTGCTACAATCTTATATGCAGACGACTTCCGGCTTCATGGATCAAAAGGCTACAGCAGATGAACGATTCCGGCAAGCGGGCGACAGCAGCCGAGCATAATGAATGGAAAACCTTACTCAGTGCCTATTTCACCCGGATCATTCTCTATGGCGTGATCTTAATCGCTATCTATATCGGGTCAAAACTCTACCTGAGACCCGCCATCGGAAAACTGTTACCCGATCTGAGCACAACAATCCAGAAGATAATAGAGGTCGGAATAACCCTTCTCATGATGCTTCCTTTTCTTTTCGGGCTAGGTGTTCATTCCGGTTCCATCAGCAAGTCAGCCCCGAAACTTCTTAAAGAAAAAGAGAGCAATGTTTGGCCTTTGATGGGACTAATTTTCGCAAGGTCATTCCTTGCGGTTGGAATCGTCCTTGCTGTCCTTTCCTCTTATTTTCATCTGGCAGGTTGGACTGTCCTCGCCATTTTCTTCGCGGGAATCATCTTCATCTTATTCGCGCGCCAGTCAATCCACAGATACTCTGCGTTGGAGAAGCGCTTCCTCTCCAACTACAACGAGAAAGAGGAGGATGAACGCCGCAGCAAACCCGTGTCTTCATCCGTCAGCCAGAATCTCGCTGACTACGATGTTCACACCGATACCTTGACCATCGGGCAAAACTCATCCTATGCCGGGGTAGCCCTGAAAGACATTCCGCTGCGGGCCGAGACCGGTGCGAACATCATCAAGATCAATCGTGGAGACCAGCACTTCATCGTTCCGTCAGGCGATGTGGTCCTGTTTCCTGGAGACGAGCTGCTGGCTGTTGGGACATCCGCACAGTTGGATTCGTTGAAGAATATGTTCACGGAAGCCACAGTACACGTGGCACCGGGATCCGGATCCAACTTTAAAATCAAGCCAGAGGTTCTTGCATCTGACTCCACCTTAATAGGCAAGACCTTAATGAGCTTGAATCTCAGGAAATATCACTGCATGGTCATCAGCGTGCTCCGTGGCTCACAATTCATCACAAACCCGGAGCCTGATTTCAGATTCCGAGAAGGTGACACTGTCTGGATCGCTGGCAATGTGGGCGAACTGGAAACTGTTTAGAATTTGATATATTCAGAGTTCAGATAAGGTTTAAGATCAGCCCACGAGACTGTGACTTTGATTATTCCTTCCGCATAACTCGCGATTTCGTAAGGTTGGTAGAACCAAGTTACGCCTTCAATGGAGACTCCACACTTTCCATTAGGCACCATACCATCTTGAAACATCGTCTCGAACGTGTCGCTACCCTGTTCTGACGCAAGTTTATCCTTGATCAGACCAGTAACTGGAGCGACATAGCCCGGCAGGAACAAATCGTTCTCTGTCACGATTTCACCGTTCTTGATGTCAATGATGTAAGGTATAGAGTAATACATTCCGTGAGCTCCTCCCGTGTAGCTTTCGCTGAACACTTGATAGGTCTGTAGATTCATAAAACTCTCTCCGAACGCGCCAACCGTCCTATAGTACCAGTTACAGAATGTAGCTGGAGTCCAATAATCATCGTTCTCATTTTCATTGGAATATGCAAGATATTCCTCATAACTCTGTCCTGCGTCCTTCTGATAGCCAGCAATCAAGGTGTCTGAAACAGCGTCCGATGCCTCATCTACCGTCAGTCCGGCATATTCCTCCCCGAAGCAGCTCCTGACAATTGCATCGTTGATTTTATTGCGAACTAACTTCCACCCATTAAAAGATTTATAATATTCAACGGAATGGGAGATTTTCACCGATGCTGAGTCATCCTGCACCAGTGTCTGCTCATAGTTATTCTCGTAAGTAGCGACCTTCGTCTCCCTCTCCACGCAAGAGACCGCCCCAAAAGCAAGCGTTCCTGCTACCAATAATGTCAGAATCCTGTTGTTCATAAACAATTGTCATTTGATTTCGGACAAATATAGACAATATTCCGACTATTACTATGAATATTTTATCAAAGATTCTCAAGTTATTCTGATTATGATTACTAAATTTGCCTATAATTATGGAAAAGAACGAACTTACAAAACGAAGGATGAACGGGTGGCTGGCGCTTAGTCCGCTGGCGGTGTTTTTGGTGACATATCTGGTGTCGTCGCTGGTGGCGCATGACTTTTACAAGGTGCCGGTAGCATCAGCGTTCCTAATCGCATCGGTCTATGCGATGCTGATCACGAAAGGCACGGTGAATGAGAGAATCAGCATATTCTCTGGCGGGGCTGGCAACAAGAATGTCCTGCTGATGATCTGGATATTCGTGATGGCTGGAGCGTTCGCCACGACGGCCAAGGCTATCGGCAGCGTGGAGGCCACTGTCAATCTTACCCTTACGATTCTACCGGGGAAATGGCTGCTTGCCGGGCTATTCCTGGCTTCCTGCTTTATCTCCATGTCAATCGGGACGAGTGTCGGAACCGTGGTGGCTCTGGTGCCGATCGCTTCTGGAATCGCTTCACAGTCAGGGTTATCCTTGGCGATGGTGACCGGCCTGATTGTCGGAGGAGCTTTCTTCGGGGACAACCTGTCCTTCATCTCGGACACCACCATTGCCTCGACCACTTCTCAAGGCTGCTCGATGTCCGACAAGTTCAAGGCCAACATTTGGATCTGCGGCCCGGCAGCACTGATCGTCACGGTCATCTACCTCATCATCGGACTTAACCACGGAGCTACTCCGGAAATCGGGGAGATTGAATATGTCAAACTCATCCCATACCTGTCTGTCATCGTGCTGGCCTTGTGCGGTTTGAATGTCCTGCTCGTGCTTGGAATAGGCCTTCTACTCAGCGCTGTCATTGGATTCATTAACGGAATGACATGGCTCGGATTTCTGGGAAGTGTCGGTGACGGAATCTCCGGAATGGGCGAGCTGATCATCGTGACCATGCTTTCGGGAGGAATGCTTGAACTGATCCGGCGTAATGGAGGTATCGATTTCATTATCAATGGTTTAACAAAAGGAATTAAAGGCAAGAGGGGGGCTGAGTTCAGCATCGCTGGGCTGGTTGGGCTGTCGAATTTCTGCACGGCCAACAACACGATCGCCATTCTGACGACCGGGGACATCGCCCGCGACATCACAAAGAAGTTCGGACTTGATCCAAGAAAATCCGCCAGTCTGCTTGACACGTTCTCATGCGTAGTCCAAGGCATCATCCCCTACGGTGCACAACTGCTGATGGCCTCAGGGTTTGCCGGAATCTCGGCAGCCGAGATCATTCCTTGCCTTTTTTACCCGTTTGTGCTTTGCACCGTGGCATGTTTCTCAATCATACTCAGAATCCCTAAACGCTACTCATAATGGACAGAACCGCAAAAGTGACTTTCGTGACTCTGGTGGGCTCCATTGTCAACATCATCCTCACCGTGTTCAAGATCATTGCCGGAGTGCTAGGACGCTCCACCGCGATGATTGCTGACGGAATCCATTCGCTTTCAGATCTTTTGAGCGACATTGTCGTGATTGTTTTTGTCAAGATCTCAGCCAAGGGAAGGGACAAGGACCACGACTACGGACACGGCAAGTTCGAGACTTTCGCAACGCTGATCATCAGCCTGATGCTTATCGTTGTGGCAGCCAATCTGATGTCCGGAGGAATAAGCAAGATCCGTCTGATTCTGAGCGGAGTTGAAGTCAGTTCTCCGGGAATGATAGCTCTTTGGGCCGCTGTCGCTTCGATTGTTCTGAAAGAGATCCTTTACCATTACACCATAATCCAAGGGAAAGCCCTTAACAGCCCGATGATGATCGCCAACGCCTGGCATCACCGTTCGGACGCTTTCTCGTCCATCGGCTCCCTGCTCGGAATCGGAGGAGCAATATTCCTTGGAGACAAGTTTGTCATTCTTGATCCCATCACGGGATGCGTCATAAGCATATTCATTCTTGTGATGGCGGTGAAGATGTCCGTGCCAGCGATAAAGGAACTGCTGGACGTGTCACTGCCGGACGAAGTCGAACAAGAAATAGAGGAGACAGCCAAGTCCATACATGGAGTCATTGATCTTCACGAACTTAAGACACGACGTGAGGGCCCCGGAATAATAATGGAAGGTCACCTTGTTCTGAACTCGCACATTTCCTTGAAAGAGGCCCACGACATCTCCAAGGATGTCGAGGAAGCCCTACGCAAGAAATTCGGCTCCGAGACGCAAATCTCACTGCATCTAGAACCGGAAGATGATTCGGAATAATCAAGAATACATCCAGCCTATCACCGTGAGGACAAGCCTTTGAGGGAGCCTGCGGATCAGAAAGACCAGAAGGCTGTAAAGGAATGTCGGAGTGACTTCAGGCTTCATATTCTTTCGCTGAAGTTGCCTCAGAATGGCTTTGCCGATGATCTCCGGGCTCATGCCGTCACACTCATCCTTTGCCATGGCCGCGAGAGCTTTGACACAATCTTTATAGTAAGGAGAGTCCTCTCTCTGAGTATTTTGCGCCACACGGCGAGCCTTAGTGAATCCGGTCTTGACATCACCCGGCATCACGACACAGCATTGTACACCGAACTCCTTTGTCTCAATGGCCAACGCCTTTGTAAGCTGCAAGATTCCAGCCTTCACACAGGAGTAATAGCCTTGATACGGCAGCGGAGCGAGAGCCGCGACGGAAGAAACCGTCACCACCCGTCCGTGTCCCTGCTTCCGGAAAAAAGGCAAACATCCCTGCACGGTCTTCACTACTCCGTAGAATGTCGTTGAATATTGAGCCTCAATCTCTTCGATGGAAGTTTCCTCAATCGGACCCGCGATTCCGTTCCCTGCGTTGCAGACTACCGCGTCCAGACTCCCCCGCTCACGGACAATCCTCTCGGCCACAGCGGCAATAGCCTCACTGTCATTAACATCCATCACCACAGGAAACATATTCCCGTTCTTTGAATATCCCTCCGGAGCCTTCCCGCTCCTTGATGCCGCATAGACCGTCATCCCGGCATCGCACAACAGCCGCGCGGTAGCGGCCCCTATCCCGCTGCTCCCACCGGTCACCAGTACTGTTTTGACATTCGTTTTCATGACCGCAAAAATAATAAAATCCCGAAAGATTCACTTGACTTCCGGGATTATATTCATTTCTATTGGAGTTTACGCCTTCAGAGCACGCATCGCATTCAAAACAGCGAGCACAGTGACACCGACATCGGCAAAGACTGCCATCCACATCGTCGCGGCACCAAGAACGGCAAGGACGAGAACAAGAAGCTTTATGAATATGGCGAAGAAGGTGTTCTCCCTTGCTAGGCGAAGGGTCTTGCGGGCGATCTTCACACCAATGGCAATCTTGGACGGCTTGTCATCCATTAGGACAACATCAGCGGCCTCAATCGCGGCGTCGGCCCCTAGTCCCCCCATCGCTATTCCAAGATCGGCCCTGGCGAGCACAGGGGCATCATTTATGCCGTCTCCCACGAATGCGAGAGTCTTTCCGGCAGGTTTCTCTTTCAGAAGCCTCTCAAGTTCAGAGACTTTGTCCGCAGGCAGGAGTTCAGCCCGGAACTCATCGATACCGACAGCAGAGGCGACATATTCACCGACCTCGCGCTTGTCTCCGGTCAGCATCACCGTCTTAGTCACGCCTTCCGCCTTCAACGCCTTGATCGCATCAGCAGAATCCGGCTTGATCCTGTCAGAGACCACAATGTGTCCAACATACTCACCATCAACACTCACATGAACTATTGTCCCGTTCTTCTCGCAAGGCTTCCACTGCGCTCCGACAGCGTCCATCATCTTTGTGTTTCCGACACAGACGGTCTTCCCGTTCACCACCGCGCGCACGCCGTGACCGGCAATCTCCTCCACATTCTCGACAGAGCATCCGTCAGACTCATTAGGGTAGGCGTGCTTCAACGAGACAGCAATCGGGTGGGTGGAATATCTTTCCACGTGAGCGGCAAGATGCAGAAGTTCCTTTTCGTCAATGCTTTCCGGGTGGACGGCTGTCACATCGAAGACTCCTTCGGTCAAGGTACCGGTCTTGTCGAAGACCACTGTTCCGACCTTTGCCAAGGCCTCAAGATAGTTCGAGCCTTTGATCAAGATTCCTTTTGAGGACGCTCCACCGATGCCTCCGAAGAAAGAAAGCGGAACTGAAATCACGAGGGCGCAAGGACATGAGACGATCAGGAATGTCAACGCCCTGTAGAGCCAAGTCGCGAACGAGTCACCGGAATCACCGGACAGAGCAGGTGGAACAAAGGCAAGTACTAGGGCGGCAATCACAACCACTGGAGTGTAAATCTTTGCGAACCGTGAGATGAAACTCTCGCTCTTGGACTTGTTCTCGGAGGCGTTCTCAACAAGATCAAGTATCTTCGAGGCCGTGGACTCTCCGAACGCCTTAGTGACTTTAGCGCGGATGACTCCGGTGAGATTGACACATCCGGATATAATGTCATCGCCCTGAACTATGCTTCTTGGCACACTTTCTCCAGTCAAAGCCACTGTGCTAAGGCTCGATGCCCCCTCTAGAACAACTCCGTCCATCGGCACCTTCTCGCCAGGCTTGACAACTATTGTCTCTCCTATTTTCACTTCTTCTGGATTGACAGTCAGAATCTTTCCGTCACGTTCAACATTAGCCGTGTCCGGTCTGATGTCCATTAGTTTTGAAATCGACTTGCGGCTTCGCCCTTCAGCGATGTCCTCGAAAAGTTCTCCTACTTGAAAGAACAGCATCACGAACACGGCTTCCGGGAACTGGGCTTCGGCTCCGGGAAGGAATCCAATGCAGAGAGCACCGATGGTGGCAATGCTCATCAGAAAGTCCTCATCGAAGAAATCGCCTTTGACGATCTTCTCTCCGGCCTCAAGAAGGGTGTCGTAACCAGCTATGAGATACGGTACTAAATAAACAAGGAGAAGCTGCCATACGCAGAGGTCCAGTTTCTTCTCCACTAAGACTGCCACTCCTAACAGGGCGGCTGAAAGAATGATTCTCGCGAATCTGATTTTGTTTTCCTTTTCCATATTCTTTCTTTGACTTTAATTTCAATGGTGCAAAGGTCGGAATTGATTTCTGCAACTTGGTTGCAAAGTGAATTCGGAATTGAAAGCCGCTTCGACAGGCTCAGCGACCGGGAAGAACTGGTCGCTGAGCCTGTCGAAGCGACCATGAACTTGTCAAAGCGACCGAAAACCAAAATAATAAAACTAAAAAAATAAGTAAATTTGCATTTAAGAATATGCAATATGGCAAACATAGACCTTACAGAGCTGCTTGAGCGGCACGACATCAAAGCCACAGCCAATAGGCTGATCGTGGCTGGGGCTCTCCTTACCGAGGAGCGGCCGCTGAGTCTGATGGAGCTGGAGGACAAGATCGGCACGATCGACAAGTCGGGAATATTCAGAAGCCTCACATTGTTCAAGGAACATCATCTGGTCCATGCGATAGAGGATGGGGGCGACGGCACCCGCTACGAGCTCTGCCTGAGCCACGATGCCAAGCGCGACGAGGATGCGCACGTCCATTTCTTCTGCGAGAAATGCCACCGCACCTTCTGTCTTGAGGACATACACATCCCACCGGTGACACTTCCGGCGGGCTATACAGAAACCACAGCGAACTACCTTATTAAAGGAATATGTCCGCGATGCTCAGAGAATGGATATGGCGGACGGTAATCTGAAAGGACATCTTGCCCTGCTGGCAGCCTACACTATCTTCGGGGTCAACATCGTGCTGACCAAAGACATCTCCAACTCTGGCGTTGTCTCCCCTATCGCGCTGTTCACGCTGAGAGCGATCGGTGCGTCGGTCCTGTTCTGGCTGATCTCACTGTTCATGCCAAAGGAGAAAGTTCCGGCAAAAGATCTTGTACAGATCGCATTAGCATCCATATTCGGACTATTCATAACCCAATATACCTTCCTGAAAGGCATCACGATGGCCACGACCATCGATGCGTCGATCATAGGCACCCTCGGCCCGATCTTCACGATGTTCTTCGCATTCATATTCGTGAAAGAGCCGATCACAGCGAAGAAGGCTACCGGTGTAGGAATAAGTTTCATAGGGATCATATTCCTGATTCTCAATTCCGTACATAGTCACAATGGGATTGAAGCAACAAAGCCGATGGGTTTCATTCTGCTCTTTCTGAACAGCATCAGTTTCTCGTTGTACCTCGGAGCGTTCAGGCCGCTCATCCAGAAATATTCAGTGGTCACCTTCATGAAATGGATGTTCCTATTCTCCCTGTTGATGTCTCTGCCCCTCTCTGTAGGAGACTTGATCTCGACGGATTACTCCGCCATCAGACTGACGCAGATGCTTGAAATCGGTTTTCTGGTGTTTTTTGCCACGTTCGTTGCCTATTTCCTGATTCCTGTAGGGCAGAAAAGTGTCCGCCCGACAATCGTCGCGATGTACACTTACCTTCAGCCGATACTTGCGTGCATGCTCAGCGTCTTCGGAGGAATGGACACGATGACATGGCAGAAAATCATCGCCATCATTATGGTTTTCAGCGGAGTGGCCGTCGTCAACCGAAGCCGCGCCGCGTCACACAATCAAAGTCACAAACATTAAAACTCAATGAATATGAAAAAGATCATCCTTGCTTTGGCAGCCGCAGCGCTGGCCACTTCCGCACTAGCTCAAGAAGTCATCAAGCTTCCGCAGCCTGACAAGAACGTGTCAATGACTCTCTATCAGGCCCTTCTGCAGAGAGCCTCTGTCCGTGAATATTCTGATGCTCAGATCAACGACGCGGCATTGTCGCAGCTCCTTTGGGCTGCCTGCGGAGTTAACCGTGAGGACGGAAGGCTGACTGTTCCATCAGCAATGAACACCCAAGAGGAAATCGTCTATGTCTGCCGCGCGGACGGTGCTTGGCAGTTCAACGCCCAGAATAATACCTTGACCAGGGTTTCCGGAAAAGACATCCGCTCAGACCTGGCCGGTCGTCAGACATCAGTGGCCAATGCTCCTATATTCCTCGTAATCGTCTGCGACCTGAACAAGTACAAGTTCCGTGATGAGAGAACCGCTATATTCGGAGCCATCGATGCCGGTTACGTCTCACAGAACATCTGTCTCGCCTGCGAGGCTCTCGGACTGGCGACAGTTCCGCGCGGAAGTATGAATCACGAAGCCGTCAAGGCAAGCCTTGGCCTAAAGGACGGACAGGAACTTTTGCTGAATCACCCAGTCGGATACGAGAAAAAGTAACCCGTCTTACTATTAGTTAAAAATGTTTTAAGTTTCTATTTATAAAACAAATAGTTCCCGTCATTGTTCAATGGCGGGACAATTTTATATATCCAAAAATATAATATTTTACGTTTTTTTACTACCTTAGCGGATTGTAAAGTAAAAGGACAATGGCTATTACAACCAAGGAAGTGACAAACAGACAGGATCTGAGACGTTTCGTCCGGTTCCCGAATGATTTGTATGCAGACAATGAATATTACGTTCCTCAGATTGAATCAATGGAAATAGACACCCTCACTCCAGGCAAAAACCGGGCCTTTGAGGTTTGCGAAGGTAAATATTGGCTGGCATACAACGAAGAAGGAAAAATTGTCGGAAGGGTCGCAGGGATCATAAACTACAAGTACAACAAAAAGGTTGACAAGAAAATCTGTCGCTTCGGTTGGATAGACTTTGTTGAATCGCAGGAAGTTGTTCACGCCCTTATGGAAAACGTGAAGGAATTTGCCGGGGAAAAGGGAATGGAAGTCATCGAGGGTCCGGTAGGATTTCTTGAGTTCGACATCTCAGGAGTTCTTGTCGAAGGATTTGACCAGCTTCCCACTGCCTACGGAAAGTACAACGCTCCCTACTACGAGCCGATGCTCCTGGAAGAGGGTTTCACGAAAGAGACTGATTTCGTGGAATACAGGATCACGGTTCCGGACAATCTCGACCGTTATTTCCATTTCGCCGAGATGATCGGGGAACGTTACAATCTCAAAGAAGGCGACTATAGGAACAAAAACGAACTGCTTCACAAATATGCCGACGGGATATTCCGTGTGATGAACGAATGCTACTCCGTCCTGCACGGATTCTCAGAGCTCTCTCCCGCCCAGTGCGAGGATCTCAAGGACCAGTTCTTCCCGAACCTTAATCTGGACTATGTTTCCGTCATCGTTGACCAAAACGACAAGGTTGTCGGGTTCGGAATCACATTGCCATCCTTGTCAAAGGCTCTGCAGAAAGCGAAAGGGCACATGTTTCCGTTCGGGTTCATCCACATACTTTGGGCTCTTCATCACAATGACACGATAGACGCATTGCTGATCGCGATATCCAACGAGTACAAGGACAAGGGTGTGAACGCGATGATCATCTCCAAAATCGGCAAGGGAATGCATAAGAACGGCATCAAATACGTCGAGAGTACCCGCGAACTGGAGGAAAACCACAATGTGCAGAACCTTTGGGGCAAATTCGAGCATCACCTTCACAAGAGGGCCAGAATCTACATCAAGAACATCTAACACATAATTGAATATGGCAGACAAGAAAGCAGAAAGGATACAGACTTCCATCCTGAATGGAGTCGAGAAGAAGGCCCTTGTCTGGCTGGCCGAGAGGCAGCCGAAATGGGTCGTGTCAGACACACTCACGATAATTGGCTCACTAGGTGCTTTAATGATCGGTGCAGGCTACGTGCTTTGCAGCATTAACATCAATTTTCTATGGCTCAGTTGTTTAGGATTTGTCGTCAATTGGTACGGAGACTCTCTTGATGGAACTCTTGCAAGAGTAAGAAAGACCCAACGACCTATTTATGGGTACTATCTTGACCACACAGTCGATTGCATCAACGAGGCATTCATGTTTGTCGGAGTCGGGTTATCTTGCCTTATGAGGTTGGACATAGCACTGATGATTTTTGTCCTCTATCTATGCCTTACGGTCAATGTCAGTGTCAACGCTCACCTAAAGAGCGAGTTCCGTCTTACATATGCGAAACTGGGACCTACAGAATTCAGAGTCATAGCCATAATCCTGACATCTTTGTTCATCTTCATTGAACCACTCCGAAACTATTCAAAAACAGTTTGTCTCTTTGGCAATGAGATTGAACTCAAGTCACTTGACATTGCAGGTATTGTGATTCTGGTCGCACTTATCATCATCTACTTTGCCACCATCATCAAGGACGCACGCTGGTACGCAAAGATGGATCCGATGCCTAAAAGAGAAGACGACTGATGCCGTTGCTTCCTGTCAGCCAAATTGAGCAATTAGCTCCAGTTTTCAAAGGTCGTTTCGGCAACGCTGCCGCTGAGGCTCTTAGAAGAGCACTCTCAATCCAACGATTGTCAGATCTTTATGATGTGATTGAGGAATATAAAGGGGCAGATTTCGCAGGAGTCCTTCTCGAAAAGCTGGGAGTTGACTATCAGTTGGGAGGAGCGAACAATCTTCTGAATCTCCCCGATGGACCTTTCATCACTGTAAGCAACCATCCTTACGGAGGTCTGGACGGTGTAATTCTTATTGACCTTATGGGACATTTAAGACCTGGATTCAAGGTAATGGTAACAGAATTTCTAGCTCTAATTGAATCCTTGAGGCCGAGTCTTATTGTTGTCAATCCAAAGAACAATCTTCACAGTGACATCACCGCTAAGAATATTCACGGAGTAAGAGAGGTGCTAGAAAGGCTAAAAGATGGTGAGCCTGTGGGATTCTTTCCTTCAGGTGCTGTTTCGGACTTAAAGCCAAAAGATAGGACTATATGTGACCGCGAGTGGCAACCGGCTGTCTTAAGATTGATCCAAAAAGCAAAAGTCCCGATTGTCCCCGTGCGTTTCTTTGATCATAATTCAATGTTTTTCTATCTACTTGGACTAATCGATTGGCGCATAAGGGTACTTCGACTTCCAAGAGAACTAGTAAATAAAAAAGGGAAGAGAATAAGGGTTGGGGTAGGAAAAGTCATCGATGTTGAGACTCAACTCAAATACCCAAATATCAAGGAGTTCGGAGATTATTTACGAAATTCCGTTTATGGGATGACCATGCCAACAGATGTTGTTAGCTATAGGGAATATCTATCCAAAATAAAAGAATAATCATAGTTTGAACCGCAATTTTAAGATTATAGTGTGATTCTTCAATGATTAATTTGTATCTTTGCCAATCGAAACGGGGTATTAGCTCAGCTGGTAGAGCGCAAGGTTCGCAATCTTGAGGTCAGGAGTTCGATCCTCCTATGCTCCACAAATAGATAGAGGG
>DBKH01000085.1:21389-69712 GCA_002297815.1 Bacteroidales bacterium UBA755
CCCTCTATCTATTTGTGGAGCAGTTTACCCCCAGTCACTAACGTGACAGCCCAAATGGGGCACGGGGAAAGGATTCCCCGAAACCCCTTCGGTCGCTTCGCGACTAATTCAGAGACATTCAAATCATCCTCAATGATTTGTTTTAATCCGTAGATTTGCATATTTTTGCAAAATATTATTCGGATAATAACACTAATAAATTATAGTATTTCAATGAAAAAGATCTTTTTAGGACTTATCATCGCAGGTGTAGCCACTTCGATGACATCCTGTGGCGAAAAGCCGAACACACTTACTTCCGAAGAGAAGGCTGATGGCTGGGTGCTACTGTTCAACGGTGAGAACCTTGACGGTTGGCGTGACTACAATGGAGATTCGCTGACAAATGGTTGGACTGTTGTAGATGGCTGCATTCAGGCTTCGGGAAACGGAGCAGATGAATCTGGCTACATCGTTACTGACAAGAAATACGAAAACTTTGAACTCTCTTGGGATTGGAAACTCACGCATGGAGGCAACAGTGGCATGCTTTACCACGTTGTTGAGAGCCCTAAATTCAAGGTTCCATATGTTACAGGTCCTGAATATCAGCTTATTGACAATGAAGGTTGGGAGGAAGTGAACGCTCCTACAAAACTTGAGGAATGGCAGAAACTCGGTGTTGACTACGCTATGCACCTGCCTGACTACAGCAAGATGAATGTAAATCCACAGGGCGAGTGGAACAACTCGAAGATTGTCTTTGACAACGGCCATGTAGAGCATTGGCTCAACGGAGAGAAGATTCTTGAATTCGAAGCATGGACAGACGACTGGTTCGAAAAGAAAGCCAGCGGCAAATGGGGTAATGCAACAGAATATGGCCTTGCTCACGAGGGCGTTATCTGCCTTCAAGACCACGGAGACCCTGCATCATTCAGGAATATCAAAATCAAGGAACTTCCTCACAAGGCTGGTCAGAAAGTTGAACTATTCAATGGCAAGGACCTTCACGGCTGGGAGTTGTTCGGAAGTATGCGCACCAGCGTTGACGAAGATGGAAATCTCGTCACCGAGAATGGAGAGGATCTTCGCTACGGCTACCTCGGAACGCGTGAGTATTACAAAGACTTCGACCTTACCGTTGAGTTCAAGCAATGCTCGAACGGCAACTCTGGTCTCTTCTTCCACTCATTTGTGGAAGGTGGCTACCAAAACAACATAGTTAATGGTTGGCAGTGCGAGGTAGCTCCTAAAGGCAATGATACCGCAGGAATCTATGAGTCCTACGGTCGTGGATGGCTGGTTCAGATTCCAGATGAGAAAGAGAGTATTCTCAAGGAAGGTGAGTGGAATACTCTTCGCCTGCGTGTCGAAGGCAACAACGTCAAAACATGGTTGAACGGAGAGCCAATGGTGGACATCAATGATGAGCTTATCGGCTCCAAGTCAGGTCGTATCATGCTTCAGATCCATGATGGAGACAACATCAAGGTTCTCTGGCGCAACTTCCAGCTTACTGAACTTTAGATAACGATGAACATTAGCTTCAGCCGGTTGAGTTAAGGGCGCGACAAAAAGAAACTCCCAAATTTTGGTAACGTGCAAAATTTGGGATTCTCTTTTTGTCGCGGTTAAACACACATCAAACCATCACAAAAACAAAAGACCTAAAACCTCAGCAAAGTCTCATCCAGCCACTTAGTCCCGACAAGTGCCTGATAGTTGCCGGTGTCCTTACCGGAGTGGAAATTACGGAAATAGCGGTTCTCAGAAATGATCTTGCCATCGGAAGAAGTCAACCTGAGATTAACAATGCAAAGCCCGTCCGGCACGTCTGCCAAGTCGATAACAGGAGTTGTTGTGTCCTCTTTTGGACTTACCAAAGCAGTTTTTGAATATACCTTCTCACCTTCCGGAGTAATAACAGAAACACTTGCCGTTAGATTCTCTAGATCGACAGGGCCAGCGTTTATCACTTCAATCTTCCCGGAAGCTGGATTCATCTGAATATGAATAGGTTCGCACGCTTTCTTAACAGCAGCACAAGCAGCAGTAGGGCGGAACCAATAATCGTAAGTCTGCCATGCAAGGCTTGGCCAAGCACTGTGTGACATCCAAATCAAGAGACCTTTACGGCCAACATTGTTCGCCTCGTACATGGCTCGATAACCGTCGTAATTGATCCATTGGGAATATTTAGCAAAAGTTTCAGCAGACTCCAATGCCTGATCACCAAAACGTCTGCGTACCATCCCGACAAAAGCGGTGTCACCCTGAGCACCGGTTCTTGTAAAATCATGCTGTCCCCACACATCATTCGTAGGCCAGAGATGGTCTGAAGTCAGCATCTGAGAGAGGCTCTCATATTCCATAATGGCCGGCATTCCCCTCTCACTATGAAACTTGGTAGTTGGATTATCGAAATAAAACGAAGGCTCGACAGCGCGATATGGACCGTGGCCACTGACACCATCATCTGCGGAACTTGGAATATACTCAATGTCAGAATGAAGATTCCTGACAGTCTCAATAAGGCCCTTATTCAAAGCAGCAGGAGGATAGCCTTCATTTCGACCACAATACAAGCCAATGCTTGGATGATTGCGAATTAGACTTACATAATCCCATGCATTGTCAAGAAACATTTCATTATCATCAGGGTCTGGACCATCAGCCGGGTTGGCTAGCCAGAAATCCTGCCAAACCACGATTCCGTACTTGTCACAAGCATCGTAGAACTCTTCGTCCCCTGTCTGACCTACCCAGTTACGGATCATATTCAGATTCATTTCTTTGTGCATGCGAACAGCGGTATCATATTCCTTGGCCCCATAGCGGAGATTATATTCACTGAATCCCCAGTTTCCTCCTTTAGGGTAGAAGCGGTGGCCATTGATGTACATCTTAAGGTCAGACATCACATCCTTGTAGGTAAATTCCCTGATTCCGGCCTGCCATTCGATTGAGGTCATCACTTCGCTTTCTCCATCAGGGACAAATGAAAATGATGCCTTATGCAAAGTTGGTTCACCGTAACCGTTTGGCCACCAAAGTCCTATTTTCTGATTCTTCAGCTGTGGACATTCCTCAGGAGTGAATATTACAGTTCCACTCTCCCCTGCTTTCAACTGCACTTTTTTCGAGAACTCAATGTCACCGATGGTCCCCTTCAGGGTTCCGCTAATGTTCTGATCCTTCGGGGCACTGGACTTGTCAGAGAGCCTGAAAGACTTGCATGCCACGTCCGCAATATTGACAGACACTGTCATTGAGGCCAGGTCATCCACAACCTTACTCTGAACCAAAGGATCGCTCAAAGTCACAGCCTGAACTTTCTCAATCCTCACGTCATTCCATATTCCCATGTCACGACCTCTGACAGTCGGCATCCAGTCCCAACCAACAGTCGCATGGAACGTTGGGTTGTCGGCCCCTAACTGGCCTCCGTTGAAATCTGGACTTTCAGCGTTCTTTTCCTTAACAGCAGCATAGTGCGCTGGTTTGATAATGTGGACAGCGATGACATTGCCTTCATCCTGAATCAAATCGGTCACATCGAAACTTGAACGCTTGAATGCACCTGCGATGTCTCCGACATGGGTTCCATTGACATATACCTCAGCTTTCCAGTTGATTCCATCAAAAGACAGGAGCAATCGCTCGCCTTGTTTCAGTTTGGCCGCTTTGGTAAGTTCTGTGACAGAACGAGGTGTCCACCGATACCAGAAATCAGAATTGAAAAACGACTCGGAAATCTGAAGGTTATTGTCAGCAATCCCAGGATCTGGAACAGAACCGGCAGCCATGTAGCTGTAAAGGACAGTTCCCGGCACTACTGCTGGAAGCCAAGAGGAGGCATCATATTCAGAAGAAGAGATTAACTCACCATTTCCCTTGACGGAAGAGGCGCGCTGTAGTTTCCATTCATGGTCCGTCTTTGCAACATCCTTAGGACCAAGCACTTCAAATTCACTTAAAGTAAAATGTCCGCTTTCGTCTGCACCTTCCATAGAAAGGCGTACAAAACGAGCATTGCCGGACGCTTTAAATGAATATGTAAGTGAATCGGTTTGTGGAAGATCAACTATCTTTTTCCAACTTCTCGCATCATCCGAAATCTCCACACAGCCTTTCTCTGCTTTATGAATCCAATGCAGACGGATTTCTCTGAATTTGCTCTTTGAACCCAGATCAATGCTTATCCACTGAGGCTTGTCATCCGCGCTCATCCACGCGCTAGAGTAAACCTCTGATGGAAGGACATTGAATCCACGAGACTCTTTGGAATCATAAGGTCCCGTGTCAGAACTTTTTCCAAATGACTGTCCATTTGTGAAGTCCACAGCGTAGATTACCCAAAAAAGAGCTCCATCCATCTTGAAATCTATCTTGAAATGGTTAAAATTGATAGCATCTTTAAGAGGTATTTCCAGATCCAATGATCTAGCAGGACGGGTAATCTTTTCGGTAAGCTTGTTCGGGTCTGTGATAACTTCAGAATAACGTTTGGTTCCAGGTAAGTCTGAGCCTCCTACAAAACCAACTTGTTTCAGATCTTTTCCTGAAACTCCAGCGAGGCAAGAGATTGACCACCCATTTACAGGTTCTTGATAGACTACATACCCACGCACTCTGACACAACCAGCCGAAAACATCTGGCCACTCCATTCATATTCAAGAAAATTGGAGGCTCCTTCCAGTCTATTGCTTGAATATGGTCCAGCGTCTATCGTCCATTCTTTCTCGCGACGAGGCAGTTCTCCTTCAGCGTTTTGAACACGAAGCCATGCAGGCTCATCAGCTAACACCACACCATCAGTGACAAGCTGCGCTGTTAGGTTATAGTCATAGGAAGACGAAGCATAGGCAGACTTATTCAAGGCAATATTCTCCACATGGTCGTTTGACGAACAACCAACCGCAGCTGCGACAAACATCACAGCCGCAGCATAAGGCAATTTCATAATAATCATAATTTGCTATTAATCAGTGAAAGCGGAGGATACAGGATTGCTCTGTCGGGTTCTAAACTTTTTAAGTCCTTGGTAATCAATTTCGGCTTTTTACCCATAAAACGATTTACTAAAAGTTTTTGTCCCGTTTTTGTCCCGGCACACGTCCACTTAAAATTTTATTAAACAATTACTTACAACGATAATTTTAGAAATTTTAATTAATTTTGACCGAAATTTTCATTTCGATTTATTGTTAAACGATAAGGTTTACTACATTGGATTTATTATATTTGCAAAAAACAACAGAGGTATGTTCAAGCATAAAGAAAACACAGCCAAGCAGGTCTTCGAGGAGAAGACATTCGACATCCCGATGGACAGGCTGACTCCGGAAATCATCAACCTTGCCTACGAGGCGGGGAAAAGGAAGCTGGAATTCAGCACACAGACAATCAGCCACACAATGGGGATTGTCCAGACGTTACTCGGATGGTATGTCGCTGCTGACATCTCCCTGATCGGCATCCTTGCCGGGCTCGTGGCCGCACCAGCACCTTCGACGCTTTCATCGTCGCTCACGTGCTATGGCATTGTATTCATCTCGGTGGTCATCATCTGCTTCTGGAAGGGATCAATGTACAATGTGACTTCTTACGGTCCGGGATCCGCTCCAGCTGATTTTCTTACACTGGAAACAGTCGATTGGCTCGACAACTACAAAGACAAGAATTGGGTGGTGTGTAAGAAGTACCATGAGCTGATCCGATTGCAGGATTGTGCCAATAGAAACCTCCGTATCGCCCTGCGGATAAGGAAGTGTTACCGGATAGGCGTCAACATCAGTCTTTGGGCGGCTGCATTCGCTTGCATCATCCTTTTTTCTCTGGCAGTGGAGGCGATGCTGGTCTGATGCCGTGGATCTTCGGGTCACTGCTCGATGGAGGTGGCGGTGGAGGCCCTGCAGGAGCTTTCTTCGTTTGATAATTTTCTTTACTCATAACAGTTAAAATTAGTGTTGATTCCTAAACTTGGGCTATAAAAGCCTTCAAAAAACTCATGATTATAACTGGGAAGGCCACGCCGGGAGGTGCGGCCTTTCTTATTGCTTTTCGAGGATAGAGAGGAGACGGTTTATCTGGGCGTCCTTCTCCTTGATCTGGGCGTCCTTCTCCTTGATGCGTTCGTCGAGTAGTTCGATCTGGGCTCTGAGGACATCGGGGCTGTCGGAATAATATTGGCGTTGGTCAATGTGACCATTATTCTGGCCATTCAACACGACTCCCGGATTATTAATCGTGTTATTCGACATAACATTCTCCTTATCGAAGACAAGCCAATCAAGGGAAATATCTGGATAATTCTCGATAATTGTCTTGAGTTTATCAACACCTAAACTTTTGCCACTATCCAGAAAGCCCATTGAGAGCCCTGTCTTCTGATAAAAACTATTTTTGCTAATACCTTTACGTTCAAGATATTGCTTGATTTTTTCTTTCTCAGTCATAAAATTTCTCGATTTTTATCTTGTAAATTAAGATAATTATCATATCTTTGTACTGTAAACACAAACGCAATACAAATGCAATACAGCATTAAACGAGCGAAGATAAAAATAAAATATCACAAAAACAATGAGTTATGAGCGAAGAAGAAAGAATGGAGAGGACCACGGTGGGCATCTGGAGGGTGTTCGCGGTTGTGGTGGCGGTGGCGTTGATGGTGAACGCGGTGCAGGCGGTTATGGGGAAGGCGGAGTTCGCTTGGTGGCATCTGCCGACGCTGGGGATAGCGATGAGCTTCGGGGAGATGGGGAATGTCATCACAAGGCTCGGAGCCGCCGCAAGACTTTTGAGGCTGCGATGGAATGGCTGTTCAATCCGGAAAGCAATCCGGACGCGTGGATGCTGAAGGGAGCCACCACACACGATTGGGACGGGAGACAACATCACTAATATTCATTGGCTATGGAGAAATATGATGTCAATAGGGACAAGTTCATCGATCTGATGGCAAAGCATCACGAAGATGCGGGGGTGAACAATGTCTGGCTTTGGCAAAAGGCGCAAGAGGGCGAGGACATAATGCCGCTTGCGAGGAAATTCATCGCTGGCAGACTGGAGCAGTGTGTGGCGGCTTGGGAGTGTGCGGCCGGTGTCTGGAGACTTGACAAGGGTGGGATGCCGGAGCGTGATCCAGGAAAGTGGGACTGGGAGAAGCTTGTGGAATTCTTGATGGTGACGCTTGAGGAGGATGTGGTCTGATATGTTGATGCATTACATTGTGGAAGGTGTCATGCTGGCGTTCGTGGTCTGGCTGTACTGGCGGGCGTTCAAGGATGATTTCAAGGATAACGATTAATGATGGAAGAGGTACTGGAAATATTCAGAGAGATTGTCCATGCGACCGGAGCTGACCCCGTCATAGTGTTCGAGGATTTGCTGACCTACATCATCACAGGTTTCTGCCCGAACGAGGACGGAACCGGCTGGAGATACAAAGGGAAAGATGACGTGAACAAGTTATATTACAAGATGTTGCTCGCATGCATTGGCGAGTATGCCGCCAGACAAAAAAGAGATGGATGGTGTGATGTGCTGGGGGAGATATATGAGACTGCCATTGTCAGCGACGGCAAGCGCGCGATGCACGAGCAATTCTTCACGCCCCAAAGCATATCCTCACTTCTGGCAACGCTGGCCAACGCGCAGGACAACGGCAAAAGGTATTTTCTCGAACCCACCTGCGGGAGCGGCAGAACCCTATTGCCGTTCGTCCGGGAATACCCTCGATCATTCTATGTAGGAGAGGACATCGACTCGACCAGTTGCAGGATATGCGCTTGCAATCTCCTTATGCACGGGGTCAGAGGATTGGTTATCTGTCACGACACTTTGATGACCAAGCCGGTACACTTCGCATATGCTGTCAATCCGGAGATCTTTGACACCATCAGCCCATACCACGGTATTCCGCATCTCATAAGGAAGAGCGGACAGAACAGGGTCGGATATGTAATTGACAAGTTATATTCAAAGATAACTGGAGAGTAAAAACAATACAATAGTCTTGGCAAACCTATCACAAGAGGTCCTGAGAGGCCAAGCGTAACGCTGTGAGGCGTGAACAATCCCGTGTGGCTCCGTGGGGAGCAGCAAGCAGAAATACCGATTAGTCATAAATCAGATTAATTACTCATTCCGGTTCGAGTCCGGCACGGGATCTATATGAGTAAAGGATGCATATATAGTGAATGGCAGAACAACCTTGGGCGTGGAGGCGTTCGGGCGGGGCGGCTACGTTGGGTGGCGGAGATAAGCATCAGAGGGAAAAGGTATCGCTTCCGGTCCACGAACTACGCCAATGCAGTGGGTTGGCTGGAGAAAATGTCGGAGACAACAGTTTAATTTCAATTACGGTGTCAAGGAGCGCCGGGCGGTGAAAGACCGTGCTTTTACTGACAGCCGGGAAAGACCGGCAAATCCCCGGAAAGGGCAGGATATGGGTCCCTGCCAGCACGAAGCGGCCTTGCGTAGGATGTAAAGCCCAGGAGGGCGGGGGCCGCCCCGAAAGCCTAGCGCGATGTGAGCGGTTCGATTCCGCTCCCGGGGACGAAAACAGGTTCTTTGAAATACTGGAATTGCCGTTAAGACGCGAGAAAGAATATTCGGCTAGGATTTTGCATAATCGGAAGCCGTGACTTATATTTGCATACAAATCAGAACATTTTGGACATGGGTAACATAGAGAAACAACTGCAATATTATAATGACAACGAAGGAGTTCTGCTCAAGGAATACGAGGGGACTTTTGTTGTCATCTCCAACGACTTGAAAGTTGATGCTTTCAGCACAATGAAAGAGGCTTATGATTTCGGATGCGAGCATTACGGACTTGGGAATTTCCTTCTTAGGGAGTGCCGTAAGAAGAATGTCCGCAATGTCAGCATAATAACCCCAAGCGTAGTTGTTCTATGATTACGGCCTATACTCATCCCTACGAGTCCATTCAAAGCAGGGTTATCATTGATTGCCAGATTTCACTGCCAAATTCCAATCCAGAGGAAGGCAGCGAACAGAAAGCACTTTGGGACACCGGAGCGATGGTAACGTGCATATCAACAAAATTGGCCTATGACCTTGGGTTGATTGCCATTGATGAGACAATGGTTGTCGGTGCCAACAACGAACCTTTCAAGGTTCCGACATATTGTGTGCAGATCAAGATGGGAAGTTTTGTCATTCCTATCCATAACGTGGTCGGGCTTCCGATGGACGGAAACGAGCATAGTATGATCATAGGAATGGACATAATCTCCAAGGGTGATTTGTCCATCACGAATTACAGTGGAAGGACGGTCATCTCATTCAGAACACCGTCGCTGGAGACAATTGACTATGTAAGCGAAATTGCTCTCCAGAACAAATGCAATAAACTTCACACTATCAACGTGAAGGCAAAGCGTCCAGACAAATGCGCTTGTGGTAGTGGCAAGGATTACAAGAACTGCCACGGAAACAGCGTCTACACGAAACATAAAGGATAATCTTCCTCAAACTCAAATCAAGCGGCAATTCCAGTGTTTTGGAGTTGCCGCTTAATTTATTGTGTTATGAACGGAAAAGTCAAATTTGTAGTCACAGCGACGTGCTGGAACTTCATTGACCAGTGGTATTTCGCCACCTTAGGAGAGGCACGGGACAAGTTTGCTGAGATTTTGGTCAACAGGCCGAAGTGGGATATTCGGATCAGTCGAGAAGAGACATCCCGGCAAGGGTCAGGATCGCGCGGTTGATGAACTCGGTCTTGTTGCCTTGATAGGTGGAAAGGAATGCGTCAACCTCAGGGGTGGACTGAAAGGTGTAGGACTTTCCGTGGGGCTTGGACTTGCGGCCGGCACCGGAACGGGCACCGCCCCAGGACGGGGACTCGGAAGGAGTCTGTGAAGATGGCAGATTTTTGTTTTGCATACAAAATGTGTTAAATTTGCGGAAGACAGCCAAACGAGAGGGGATGTTCCAGATCCCCTCCCTCGGAAAACTAAAGTGTAACTTCTACAAGTGTTATCACTATTTTCCAAATTCTGATTTTAATGATCTCGAGTTTCATCGCTTTCAGAAGTTTGGCTGTTTTTCTTACTCCCTTTCAAGCGTTTCAGATTCCTCTTTCGCGGTTCTCCCTGAACCGCATTACAAAGGTACGCATTTATTTTGAATTATACAACTATTTTTCAAGATATTTTCAATTTATTTCGTTGATTATCAACAAAATATTCATACAATGGACATCAAGAGGATTTGGGAGACCGCGGGCCTGAAACAGCGGAATGAGATGCTGACGTTGATCGTGATGGACGGGGTGTCGTACCCGACGGCATATTCATGGTGCAACGGCACGAGACGGCCTAAGCCGCTCTATCAGGAGAACATCAGGAAGTACGTGAAAGATGTTTTCGGGATAGAGGCGACCGTGGATGAGCTGTTTCCGGAAAAGGGTTAAGTTATGTACGCAGACAAGGATTCAAGAGGCCTGGTCTCGATGTTCGAGATGAACAGGCCGGAATGGTCGGCACTTCGCGGGGCATGCCAGATGGCGGTGCAGCTTTGGGAAGTCCAACTGATGGAGTTCGCTGGGCTTGCGCCAATGCAGATGCAGACTTGGGAGATTCAGCGGAAATGCCATCTTGAGCAATGCATCGGCATAGCAAGGAGGATGGTTTTCGAGATCGACCAGGCTAATGAGAGGGTGGACGATGATTCGCACTGGGAAAGTTTCGAGACGTTCCTTCAGAACGACAAGAAAAGCGGTGAAGCAATAGACATATTCAACTTATGATTCCCGACTATGTAAAAGACCAGATCAAGGAGCGGGACATCGTCTTGATCATCCAGGACGAGGGCGTGGAGCTCAAGCGGGAAGGCAGCCACTACAAGTGCTGTTGCCCTTTCCACGGGGAGAAGACACCTTCGTTCGTGGTGACACCTTCGAGGAATATGTACCACTGCTTCGGGTGCGGACGTACCGGTGACGCCATCAGCTTTGTGATGGAGAGGCGCGGGATGACGTTCTACGAGGCTGTGGAGCATCTTGCCGGGCGGTTGGGAATCGACTACGAGAAGAAGGAGCCTACTCCGGAGGAGAAGGCTGCGGAGTTCAGGCGGTCACAACTGATGACGGTGAACAAGCTGGCCTCCGAGTGGTTCATCCAGCGGTACAAGGAGTCACCTGGCGCCAAGGAATATGTCCTTAAGAAGCGCGGGATCAAGGCAGAGACAGCCGAGTTGTTCTGCATCGGTTACGCCCCAGAAAAGGGAGGACTGAAACAGTACCTAACGGGGCTTGGATGGAAGGAGGACGTGCTGCTTGCGGCTGGACTTGTCAAGAGGAACGAGGACACCGGGCAGGTCTATGACTCGTTCAGGCACAGGATTATGTTCCCGGTCTTCTGGACAAGCGGCTACATCGCTGGTTTTTCCGGACGCTACATCGGAGACAAGCCGGGCGTTCCCAAGTACTTGAACACCGGGGAGACGGAGCTGTACAGGAAGAAGGGAATCCTTTTCGGGTGGCTTCAGGCGAATATGCAGATCTATGCCACCAAGCAGGCCTACCTTGTCGAGGGTAATCTGGATGTTTGCCGCTTGCACGAGATCGGAGTCAAGAACGCGGTGGCTCCTTGCGGCACGGCATTGACTCAGGAGCAGATCGACCTTCTGAAAACAAGGGCCGAAAGGGTCACGATCATCGGGGACACCGACAAGGCAGGTGTCGAGGCGGTGCAGAAGAACGCCAAGTTGATGACGGAGGCCGGTCTTTCGGTCAGTGTGATGGAGTTGCCCGCTGAACTTGGCAAGGATGCTGATGAGTTTTTCCGGACGCACCAGCACGAGTTCGATGAATGCAACCTCCAAAGGACGAATGATTATATTCCTTGGATCTGCAAGAAATGGATGGACGCGGCCACTTCGCAGACGGAGAAGGCAGCCGTGATCACCGAGGTCTGCAAGCTGCTGGCCAAGGTGCCGGATCAGAGTTCGGCTGACATGTACAGGGAGACCTTCACGAAGACCTACAAGTTCGGGAAGATCTGGAATCAGGAATATTTCAAGGCCAAGAATGATCAGGAGCGTGCGGAGGCCAAGGAGGACGGCACGAAGGAGATGCTCCAGAACTATGGCTTCTACGTCAAGAACAACTGCTACTATGGAGCTTCAAGATCCGGGAACGACATGAGGTGGAGCAATTTCACGATGACTCCGATCCTGCACATCCGGGATGAGAAGAACGCGCGGAGAATATTCACGCTGCGGAACGTCAAGATGCAGGAGGCCGTGGTGAAGTTGAACCAGAGCGAGCTTGTGTCGTTCACGGATTTCAAGACTCGTGTCGAGACAGCGGGGAACTATGTCTGGGAGGCCACGGCCAACGAGCTTACCTCACTGAAGAAGTTCCTCTATGACGGAACCCCTTCGGCTGATGAGATCAAGCAGCTGGGTTGGCAGAAGAAGTGGGGCTTCTACGCTTGGGGCAACGGCGGCCTTGACAACGGCACGTTCAAGCCGGTGGACAAGTACGGGATCATCGACATCAAGGGGCAGAAGTTCTATCTTCCTGGTTGCGCGCTGGACACAAGGGACAACACCCAAGGCTACCAGCTGGCAAGGAAGTTCGTCTACACGGAGACCAACACCATCACGCTTCGGGAATATTCAGAGAAACTCATCACGGTGTTCGGGGACAACGCCAAGGTGGCGCTTTGCTTCCTGTTCGCTTCGCTGTTCAAGGATGTGGTGACATCGGTGACGACCTCCTTTCCCATCCTGGATCTGTTCGGTCCGAAAGGCACGGGAAAGTCGGAGCTGGGACATTCGCTGACATCTTTCTTCGTAAGCAACAACATCGCGCCAAACATCAACAACACGACCAAGGCGGCTCTTGCCGAGGCTGTGGCGGAGGTCAGCAACGCGGTGGTGCATCTTGATGAATATAAGAACAACCTTGACCTTGAGAAGAGGGAGTTCCTGAAGGGAATATGGGATGGCGCTGGGCGTTCGAGGATGAACATGGACAATGACAAGAGGCGTGAGACCACGGCTGTGGACTGCGGGGTTGTGATGAGCGGTCAGGAGATGCCGACCGCTGACATCGCCCTGTTCAACCGCCTTGTGTTCCTGACGTTCAGCAAGACCACGTTCAGTGATCAGGAGAAGAGGAACTACGAGAATCTGAAGCTTGTCGAGAAGCGTGGGCTTACGCATCTGACGAACCAGTTGTTGCAGTTGCGCTCAAAGTTCCAGACGGATTTCAGGAGGGTATGGGATGAGACGTTGTCGGATATGAACGACAGGGTGCGGTCGTACAATGTCGAGGACAGGACCCTGAGGAACTGGGCTATCCTGCTGGCCGCCTACCGGACTTTGAGGACGGACATAGATGTTCCGTTTGACAGCGAGGAGATATTCAAGCTTTGCTGCAAGGGTTGCGTGGACCAGAACCAGAAGACCAAGCAGAACAACGAACTTTCGGGGTTCTGGGAGATAGTGGAGAATCTTGTGGCTTCGGGTCAGGCGTACATCAACATCGACTATAAGCTTTGTGCCGGTGACCGTCCGTTCGCCATCAAGGAATCGGATGTTCCGTTCGAGCCCAAGCACGGTGTGCGGTACATCTATCTGGCTTTCCAACGGCTTTCGGCTCTGTATATGAAGGAGGGCAAGGACGTGAACGGAAAGGTGATTCCGAGGGATTCGCTGAAGTACTACCTTGAGCATTCGCCGGAGTTCATCGGTACGGCCAAGTCGATGCGGTTCAAGTTGCTGGAGAACAAGACCTACGTGTCGAGCAATCCGGAGACCGGCAAGAGCCGTGTGACCACCGCGATGGTCTTTGACTATGATGCGCTCAAGGTCAACTACGGCATCGACCTTGACATCTCCACCGGCACGCTTGAGATCGGGGACAACCGCACCGCGGCCAGCACTCCCCCACCGGTCACCGAGTCCTCTGAATCGACTGAAGCCGAACTTTGGGAGAAGTGATGGAGGATCTTCGGAAATATGTCCTGTATTCCAAGGAGCAGGAAGACGCGTTCCGGAACAAGTACGCCAATGTGATCGCGGCAAGGCGGAGGGTGTACGTGAACTGGCTGCGCGGCCTTCCGCTCCGGGAATGGGTGGACTATCTCGTTCAGGTCTCTCCTCGTGACTACGAGGCGGTCATCGGCCTGATCTGCATCTGCCATCAGGAACGCCTTGTCAGCATCACCTTCAGCCGTGACTACCACCAAATCAGACGAGATCCGGACACACCGGAGGAACTTGAGAGCATATTCGGAAAATATGCTGAAAAAGAGTGAATTATTTTGAAAATATTTGTCGAAAAATTTGGGCAATGTTAGGATTAATACTATCTTTGTACCAATTAAAGAAATGATGTATGAAGTACAATGCCTTAATGAGGCAACTGAAAAAGGCAGGGTGCTACGACACGGGGAGACAGCAAAGCGGACACCCTCTCTGGTTCAGCCCAAGGACAAACAAGGTGTTCAAGGTCAGCAATCACGGGACTGACGAAGTGGCGACCGGAACATTGGCACAAATCAAAAAGGCAGCGGGGATTTAATCCCCACTGTATTACAATAAAAACAGAGACAGTTATGAGAAAGGTTAACGCAATTATTGAAAAGGCATCAGACGGAAATTACAGCATCTATATGGATGCCGATGATATGCCTTATCTTGTCACCGGAACAGGTAAGACTGTGGAAGAGGCACGCAAGGTGTTCGAGGATGGTTACGAGGACATCAAGAAATACTATGCTGAAACTGGAGAACCATTCGAGGAGGTTGAGTTCTGCTACCAGTACGACATTCCATCCTTCCTTCAGGAATATGCATATCTCATCACGCTTTCAGGACTTGAAAGAATCACGGGTGTCAACCAGAAACAACTCGGACACTACATCAGTGGCTACAGGCATCCGTCCGCCAAGACTGCCAAGAAAATCGAGGACGGTATCAGAAGATTAGGACAAACATTTTCGTCTGTCAAGTTCGCTTGATTGTAATCGGCCTTCGGGCCTAGCGAGTACTTCATTTCTTTTTCTTTGACAGACAGGCGGCATCCATTCGGGTGCCGCTTTTTCGTAAACACATTCGCAATACAAACGCGATACAAAATTTCGGGAAATGGTTGGATGTTAATGGAAGAATGACGATATTTGCAAAAATTTAGCGATAACTAAAATGACGCGATGGCTGAATATTTGTACAAAATATTTGAGGATGTTGACAATGAGAACGATTACCTGTTTTTCAAATTGTTCATTGATGGGGAATGCCAGTTTGAGCAGTTTTATGAGAAAGTGACGGAAAACGCTAAGTCCAGGGACGCCAAGAGCATGGACAAGATCATCGCCTATATGGACATGTTCGGTCCTACACTTTTGCCGAAAGAGAAATTCCGCAACATCAAAGGACTGAAAAGGGAGGATGTTTACGAGTTTAAATCCAACGATCTCAGAGTATATGTGATACTTAGGAAGCCCAATGTCTATATAGTCATGGGTGGATATAAGAAAAATCAAGACAAGGATGTAGCAGTTCTTGCCAAGAAGATAAAAGAGTTTTAATTATGAGCCGTGAAAGAGTATTAAGGTCGCCCGCTTATTGGGCAGCGAGAATCCAGATGGCGTTATACGAATGCGCAGGGAAGTTCATGAAGCGGAAAGGGCTGAATAAAAAGCAGCTTGCTGAACACCTCGGAGTGTCAGCGGGGTATGTATCTCAGGTTCTGAACGGTGACTACGACCACAGACTCTCCAAATTCGTGGAATTATCGATGGATTTCGGGTATATTCCTAAAATCCAGTTCGTGCCTATCGAGGTCGTCGTGGAAGAACGCGGATGCAGAACGATAAGTTCTTCAAGCGTAACGTTCACGCCTACTGACGAAACTGAATATTTAAACGCAGCATAATATGGTAAAGTTCAGCATGACGGGGGTCGCCATAGACCAGTTTGCAATATTAGCGGACGAATATGAGAATGTGAAGGAATGGCAGGTGGATGTGGATTTAATCTCATCCTTCTCCTTGGATCCATTAGAGGCCGCGATCAAGATGAAGTTTCTTTTCAGACATCAGGACACGAAAATATTGGTACTTGAGCTCACGTGTAGATTCAAGATTGACGGTGCGGAAGAATTTGAGGTAAAAGACGGAAAGATGATCATACCATCCGGATTTTTGGCTCATCTTGCCATGCACACGGTTGGCACGGCAAGAGGGGTGTTAGTGTGCAAGACAGAAGGAACGCCTTACAGTCAATACATACTTCCTCCAATCAATGTAACCAATATGATCCCAAATGATGTGAAAATCCCATTAGGTGATAATGTCAAATAGAATTCTGTTTTAGAATAAATATGATGCCCTGGGAGATTCTTCCGGGGCTTTTCTTTTTGGTAAGGGCGGATGAAGAGGCTAATTTTCATTCGCTCTTACAATTTTTATTGGAGGGAAGTGCGTGAAATGGGGATTTCAAAAATTAAAAGCAAAACTATAAGTAAAAAAGGAAGATTTGCTTACAATTTTCATTGAACAGGTGATTTTCGGGGAAATCGAGGAAAATGAGGGAAATCGCAGTGATTGTGCCAAAATTTGGCACAAGTGAGAGAGGAATTATTATTTATATTCAAATAGAACAAAAGATTATCTTGTCTTATCTTTTGTAGTTCTTCAATAAATTACGTAACTTTAGGAAAAATATTTTTGCTGAGGAAATGAAAAACCCCAACTACACTAACTACACTAACTACACTTGAAGCAAATGAATGAATATTAATGAAATAAGGTGTAGTTGCGGTGTAGTTGGGGAACTACACTCCAACTACATTCAACTACACTTGCCCTGACTCCAACTACACTAACTACACAATTTCGGGGCTCAACTACACCTCATTTTTGGTTAACTCGTTGATAATCAAACATGGCTTCAAGTGTAGTTAGTGTAGTTGATGTTTTTGCAAAAAATGTGTCCCATATAATTAATTAACTGTGAAATGCTCGATGTCAAATTGAAAGTAGATTCGCTGATGATGGCGGATTATCTGGCTTATCTGTTCCCACCTGATAGTCCGGGAGGGCCTCTGAAAGTCTGCGCCCGCAATAGCATAGGCAAACTGCTCATAGCCCACTGCAAGGTGTCGGATCGTCCGGTTCCATCAGACGGTGACGGATTCGTAGAACTAATTCTTCCGAACGATGAGGCGACAAAGCCTCTTATCAACAGATTCCTCTACTACAACAGGCACGACACATCAGCATTGAATATGGCCTTAGCGGCATTCTTCGACATCGAGTTCAAGCAGTATTACATTGCTGGCTTCGAGCTTGGATTCCAGAAGAAGGACATAGTCTCAGCGTTCATCGTGTCCAGAGGGCTGTTTACGACTGACCGATTCGATGCTCTTCACAAGCGGATCTACAGGCAATCGCAGCAGGTCCTTGACAAGATGACCGGAAAACTTCTGCAAAGGATTCACTACATTGACAGAACTATAAACTTAAAGGGATTGAATGATGATCAGAATCATTGACACACTACAGGCTCAGAGCCTTGACAAGCAGGACGGTGTCTGGCACAAGCTGGCGCTCGTTCCGGGAACGGCCACGATTGAGAGATCTGAGAAGACGGAGGACGCCGGAAGACTGGCCACCGTCAAGATCAACGCCACACTGTCGGAGGCTTCCGATGTAATGAGGGATAACCTTATATTAATGGTAGGATTCTGCCACGGTGACGATGAGACTTACGGAACTGAAGACCTACCTTTGACTTTCGAGGTCAACGAGACCAACTCTTTGAAATTGTCCTGTTCCTACCAATTCCCTATCTATTAGCGTGTCCTTTCGTGTCTGGGAGCCTGCTTTTATCTTTGCGTAAACATTGATACATAAGATGAAAGCAGACACATTCCAGCTAGCAAGGGACATAATGCAGGGAAGATGGCTTGTCGCCAACCCTGACACATTGCTTCCGGTGGCCAGGGCGTTTCTCAATAGGCTGCCTGTGGAGATGGAGGCAAAGACTGCGGCGTTCTCCACCGTAGTCGATTCTGATGCTAAGGCCGAGGAATCAAAGAGTGTAGCCGTTGTCCCTCTTCACGGCACGATGACCAAGTACGACACGTGCGAAAGTTACGGAACAACATTCATAGCTAAAAAGATCCGGGAGATGGCCGATGACGGAAATGTCATCGGTATCGTCCTGGACATAGACTCCCCAGGCGGAAGCTCTTCGGCCATCCCACCTATGCTCGAAGCAATAGGCTACGCCAAATCCAAAGGGAAACCGGTATATGCTCACGTTGACTGTTGCGCTTCGGCTGCCTACTGGGTGGCCTCGCAATGTGATGCTATCTACATGGACAATGACATGTCCGAGGTTGGATCCATCGGAGCAATGGCCGTCTATGTGGACTATTCAGCAGTCAATCCATCGACTGGAGAAAAGACCCTCACAGTCTATTCGGATGAATCCTCGGAGAAGAACCGCGCCTACAGGGACGCACTGGCAGGCAATTTCGATGCGGCCAAGGCAGAACTCAAACCGCTGGTGAAACAGTTCCAGAATGCAGTCGTGTCAGGAAGACCGAATATTCTGAAAGAAGAGCACGGTGTTTTGAGTGGTTCGATGTTCTACACAGCCGATGCGTTACGCCTAAACATGGCCGATGCAAAGAAGACGCTCCCTGAGACCATCGAGGCGGTCTTCGCACTCACAAGCGTTTAACCAATCTTTAAAATAATGGATACGAAAACTCTCAACAATTCCAAGATGGGGCGACTTGTAGCCCGTCTCTTCGGCAAGAGCGAACTTGACGTCAAGGACGGCAAGGTTTCCCTTTCCGATCAGGAACGCCAGAAGGTTCTGGAGAACTATGGCCAGGACTTTCTTGACAAACTCGAAAGCATCAATCTCGATGAAGAGGGCGATGCCGTGACCCTTTTCGATGCCGCTGTAGAGGCAAAGACCGCTGAGGCAACAGCTGCTCTTAAAGAGCAAGTAAAGAAGCTTCAGAAAGACGTTGTCTCTTTGGCATCCGAGCCAGAACCAAAGCCGAAAGCCACGGCTACACCAGCATCGAAGGAGGCTAAGACCTTTGCCATCAACATGGCTGCGGCCCACAACAAGATAGTTAAGGAAGCACTTGACTCCGTCAATCCTTACGCTTTCACCGCACTTGAAGACGCTTCCATCAACATCACAGATCTCAACGCTGAGTTCTCGATGGTGATGCCTCCAAAGATGAAGCTCGAACTTCTGAACAAGAGGATCTACAACGGATTCGATGACGCCAAGCACATGACCCGCATCCAGTCCAACACAGACTACATCGCAAGCGCGGCCATCATGTCAGAGGTGTCACAGCAGTTCACTCCGAAATGGACTCCTAAGGGAGCTGCCAAGTTCACTCCAATCCGCATCCCATACCGTCGTCACAAGTTGAACGTGCTTATTCAGCCTGCTGACGTGCTGAAGAGCTGGCTGCTCTATCTCTACGAGCAGGGCAAGACGATGTCCGACATGCCTATCACTCGCTACATCATCGAGAATCACATCCTTCCTAAGGTGCTGGATGACATCACCATCTCGATGATCGCGAAGGGTAAGTTCGTTGACGCTGGCGTTGTCGCAGACGGTGATGCAGGTAAAGCCGCCAAGAACTCCATGGACGGTTTCGAGACCATCCTTGTGGAAGGAAAGACTGATGAGAACTGCAAGATCAACTACTACAAGTCTGCAGCAGATCCTATGACAATGTCCGACTCTGAGCTTCTTGCCTACATCGATGGCTTCGTGGACAGCATCTCTGGGCTGTTCGCACACATCGTGACCATCCACTGCTCAGAGCAGTTGCTGACCCGCTACAAGAGAGCCGACTTCGCGGTGAACGGCAAGTACACCGGCTACGAGAACGATGGAAGCATACGTTTCACGAACTTCCATCTTGTGCCTCTGAAATCGATGTATAACTCCCCTATCATCTTCGCGACTCCGAAGGAGAACTTCGTGGAACTGGTTGACCTCTCCAAGGCGGAAAACTGCATCGTCAAGATCGAGGAACAGAACTACGATGTGAAGGTCTTCGGTGAATATTCTCTCTCTGTAGGCTTCAAGATTGCCGAGGCTGTCTATGCCGCTGTTCCTGACGGCTACACTCCTGTTGAAAGCATCGTTTCCGATGTTCCAGACACCGACAAATGGGAGAATGGCAAGAAGGCTTCTTCATCCTCTGATACAGGAGACACTGGAGGCCAAGGCTCAAACCCTGACCAAGGAGGTTCTGAAGGTGGCGGAACAGGAGCTTAACCAATAATAACGAAATATATGGCTTACGTTAAATCATCAATTCCAAGACCTGGGGACGGTGCCGGTGCACCGTCTGCCAGAAAATCCGCTATCATCCTCGTGGATGTGGAGGATGTAGCCAGCGAGCCGTCGAGGGAAGTCGGCAACTGCAATGTTACTGGAAACCTCACTTTAAAGACAGGGGCGAAAGCGGTTTCAATCTACGCAACTTCTTCGACCATCCAGATAACCGAGGAATATTCAGGTGATCCCGATGCTGAAGGAGTGAAGAACGGACTGGTTTATGACCATCCTGGAAACTCGACCGCGGTAAAAAACTTTGTCGAAGTCTTCAAGAACCGTGGTGTCATCGCTTTTGTGCAAGAGTGTGACGGAACCTCGGCAGGGCGCACACAGATTCTTGGTAGTGTCTGCAACCCATTGAGGCTCTCAATCGAGACGAAGATGGACAATGAAGCCACCAAGAGGACTATGACATGGAAGCAGTCTCTTCCTGACAAGTTCCTTGCTGGTGACTATGCCGGGGACCTTCCGGAAGTCGCTGCGGCTGCCGGTTCCTCTGAAGGAGGTGGTGCTTAGCGGATGAGTAAGAGTAAGACCTCAGTAACAGAACGCAAAACTGTGGACAAAAAGGTAAATCTGGTTGTCTGTGCCTACGAGGGCACAGACGGCCAATTGTCCAAAGTTTGGGAGAAGATGACCGGTGTCAAGCCTGTTGTCATCACGACCGGACCGGACGCAGACATCCGTGACATTCTTGCCGGAATCATCGCTGACAACAATGTCGCTGATGATTTTATTCTGGCACCAGCCAATTGCATTCCTTGCTCCAAGACCTCGATGGAGGAACTGGCCACGCCACTTGTTTTCCTTGACGTACAGGGCAACAAGGTCTATGGCGAAAGGCTTCCTAAACCGTTCTCCAAAGAGAAGCTGGTAGAGATACTTCCTGCTGACGGCCAGACATCGGAAGAGTTCCTGAAGGACTACTTCAAGAGGAATCTTCACAGGCCGATCGAGGCCGGATTCCGGTTCGGCAACATCGTGACACCGGTCTATCGGGCGAATCCTTGCGAGCACCTTGTCATCGAGGCGTTTGTCCGCAAGAAGTTCGTGTTCGCCACACCGCAAGGCTATGCGGCCATCACACATCTGATTGACCAATACCTGCTGAATGAGTAACGAGATTGACAGATGGATATGTTCGGGAGCCGAGGTCACTGAAGGACTTCGGCTCTTGAGCATATACGCGCCCAACAAGTGGCTCGACGCGTTGGTACGGAAAGCCCCGAAGGAATATTCACACCTCCTGAAGAAAGCTTTGCTTCCATTCGCCACCGAGGTGCCGTTCTCCCAGACATTAACCAAAGGTGGGCGGTTCCGGGAAGACTGGCCGTTTCTGTCCGAACCGGATTGCCCGACCGAACTGAAAGCCCTTGCGGCTGACATGATCACATCGTGGCATAACTATGTCAACGCCCACGAAGACCTCTTCAAGTGCACGACTCCGGAAGAGTGCTTCGAGGCGGCAGAAAAAACAGTAAGAAATTTTACGCAAAATTCAAGTTCTCGACTTGAATTTCAGTACTACAAAGAGCATCGCAGGGTTCTGGGCAAGCATCCGATCTTCGCGTTGGCAAAAAAGATGGATGAACTTCGCCGCCTGCCGGTAACAAGCCTGATCCAGAAAAGGAAGAACGTCCAGGATTCCATCTGGCGTGCCGAGCGGGGAATCAGGAAAGGCGACCGTCCGGATCTTAAAATCCAAAGGGAGGAAAGGCTTGCGCGCCTGCGGATGACTCTCAATGACATCAACCGAATGATTGAAGAATATGAAGGAACTGAAACCCGAACTTCTCGATGATCTCTCGTCCCTTGCGGCCATAGGCTGGACAGACGCCGAGCTGGCCGGATTCCTTGACATCACCGATAGACAACTGGCAGTTATCTTGGCTGATCCGATCTCGACGGATGATCTGAACATACGCGACGCCATCAAGCGCGGCCAACTGGAGAAAAGGGCAAAGATCGAACTTGCCGTGGTGCGTGGAGCGATGGGCGGTGACGCTGACTCCATCGAGCAGTTCCGTGACATCGTCCGGGACAAAAGCTTCACCATCTCCAAACTGGACCTCTTCGGGGGCTCAGAGAAGGAGGGAGCGTTCGAGAAGATTCAGGAATACATCGCATCAGGATCAAAGGGGACTCTTTCTGACAAAGAGCAAATCTACATTGATTTGATGACACTGATATATTCGTTAGACGGCCAGTATGGGAAAAGAAGGACCATCAAGTTTCTGACCACCGCACCGTTCTGCATTTCCTACCAGCGGGCAGCGGACATATATTCGGAAGCGATGGAACTGTTCTTCTGCAACCGTAAGGTCTCCAAGGAGGCGATGCGCAACAAGATGGCGGACCAGTTCGACACCCTCTATGTGGCCGCAAGGGATGCAGCCAAGACCTCTAAGGACTATGCGGTTGCCGCTGACATCCTTGCCAACAAGGCAAGGGCTCTCCAGCTCGACAAGGACGATCCGGCAAAACTTCCGGCCGAACTCTACCAGCCTATGTTCCGTCTGCTTTCGGCAACGCCTGAATCAATCGGACTTCCTGCCGCCAACCGTGATGAGCTGGAACGTCAGATCGACACCGTGGTCGCCCCGGAGGCTGTGAAGAGACGTTTGAAGACCGATGCCGGAATCACGGATCTTGACATCGTAAAATACCTCGAAGATGCAAAGGAAGAGAGTTAAGCCCGAATCCACACAGGCTGCCTCCGTACAGTACCAGAACCCTTTCGCCCAGATAGTGTCTCTGGCCGGTGCGTGCCAGAACCTTCAGGTTGTGGGGCGTGGCGGAGCCAAGACAACCGACATTCAGGCCGAAAGGCTTCTGGATGTCATCTATGACATGCCGGGCGCGCCCGTGGTCTGGGTGGCCGACACGTTCACGAACCTGAACGCCAACATCCTCCCTTCTGTTCTGGAAGGCCTGGAGCGTAAAGGCCTACGTGAAGGTGTCCATTATGTCATCGAGAAGGAACCACCGACATTCACGGAAGCGGAAAAGGCCGAACTCCCCGATTGGCTAAGGCCGCATTTCTGGAAGCCTTTCAACAAGCTGGTCTCCTACAAGCGGACAATCATCTTCTACACAGGCACCAACATCCGGTTCGGCTCACTTGACCGTCCGGCCACGCTGGCGGGTGCCTCTTACGTGTTCTGCTTCGGGGACGAGGTGAAATATTTCCGGGAAGACAAGATCTCCAACCTGCTGAAGGCCGTCCGAGGCTACAGGCAGGAATATGGCCACAGTGTCTTCTACCGAGGGTTCAGTTTCACCACCGACATGCCGGACACCACTCACATCGGGGAATATGACTGGATTCTGAAATACGCCCACAACATGGACATCCCGGCAATAGTCCTTGTGCTGAAGGCAGGTCTGGTCTATAACGAATGCCTTCACGAGGCGGTGGCCGCCAAGGACAAATGGCTGAAAACCCACAGCAACGAGGATCTGAACATCTATCGCGGCAAATGCCGTGTGGCCGAACAATGGAAGGCCCGCTGGACAGAACTTAGAATGCGAAAGGAAGCCAGAACGTTCTTCATGCTTGCGTCCTCGTACATCAATGTGGACATCCTCACAGAGCAGTGGTTCGGGGATGCGATCGCAGGAAAGCTTCCTGATCTGAACACGGCCATACTCTCCATGCGTCCGTCCCTGGAATCAGGCGACCGCTTCTACACTTCACTGAGCGAACGCCACTTCTACTATGACGGCACGGATGAGGATGCCTACGATGGATTCGGTCTGCTGGACAAGGAGGATTGCAGGGTGCTGAAGTACGTTGATCTGGACAAGCCGCTCATAGCAGGAGTCGATTTCGGGAATATGTGCTCAATGTCCATAGCCCAGAACGACATCGAGAAGGGGCGCGCGTGCCTGCGTGTGGTCAAGTTCCTCTACACATTGGCACCTGAATATGTCCCTGACCTTGGGGAGAAGTTCCGCACCTTCTTCGCGCCCGTGAGGCGCAAGACACTGATGCTGTACTATGACCGTGCAGGCAACGCCTACAAGTCGGTTGGTGAGGATCAGGTGGGCAAACTCAAGAAGTCTATCGAGTACGATGATAATGGCCACCGTACAGGGTGGACAGTACAGCTGATGTCCATCAACCAGGGCAACATCGGACAGCCGGAGGAATACTCATTCATGCAGGAGATAATGAGTGAGCGCAATCCTCGGTTGCCCGTGATTCGCATCGACGCCTATGCGGCCAAGCATCTGAAACTCTCATTGGAAAAGGCAAGGACAGTTGTGAAGAACGGTGTTGTGTTCAAGGACAAGAGAAGCGAGAAGTTGCCTGTGGAGCAGCTGCCTACCGAGTCCACCAATCCTTCTGACTCATTCAAGTATCTTGTGATGACCAAGCAATTGAGAGGGCTGGCCAGTGGGAAGACGATGCTTCCGTCTTCGGCTACGGATCCGAGAGCCGTGGGTAAAAACAAGGACTGAGCGGGGTCTGCGCCATATATCACCCTCAGAAAGGAATCGCAATTGCGGTTCTTCTTTTGCGCGGCCCGTGCTTTTTTGCGTCTGGAAAAAAGCGTTTCTGCCGTGGCGGGGCGCAAGGGATTGAACAGTACGGGATTGACGGAAATATATTCACAAATCAGTGTTGATTTGCTGAAATTTCAGTGCCTTGGGCTGTAGTTCTGGTCTCTTTGCATAGTTAGGAGGTTCGGGCACTTCGACAAGCTCGGTGACCGGTCCACCGTGGTCGCTGAGCCTGCCGAAGCGACTTATGCAAGGTGTCCTTTTTATCGTCTTGTGAGGTGGCTAACTTTGTGATATGAACGTATATGAAGCATTGGCCGAGATGAGGCGACTGTCTGAGGAAGACAGGAGCTTCAGTTTCTCATTTATGAGTTACAACCCCACGAAAGGCACAAGCGACGGGATTGTCTATGTCCGCCGCGGGGTGCTTAGGCATAGGGAAACCAAGGAGCATAACAAGAACGCTGATCTGATCGAGGGCTACACGGATCTGGAGACCGGGGAGCCGAGGCGTTTCTACCAGCCGCTTCTGATGACATTCAACGGACAAAAACTGATACTCGTATGAGCAGAATCGAAAAAATATCCGACCACACGGCCGTCCTGCGGCTGAACGATGGCCGGGCTTTCGCGCTTTCCAACAGAAGGGACAGCAGTCTTGACTCTGTGTTCTGGATGGCGCAGCAAAGAAACTGGGAGCAGTTGCCCCAGACGATTTGCGGACAGAAGATCGTGCCGTTCGGCCACGACAACAACCTTCCCGTGCATCTTCGGGACATCCTTGACGAAAACAATCTTGGTCCCGGAATCCTTGAAAGGCAGATGGGGCTTCTCTACGGCCAGGGCGTGTTCCTGAACCGGCTGGCTTACCAGGATGGGAACATCGTGCATCACTGGGAGGAAGACAAGGAGATTCAGGCGTGGTTGGACAGCTGGGACTATGTCAGCTACATCAAGGGGTGCATGACCGACTACCTGCATCTGAAAGGGTTCTTCGATGCCAAGTACTTGGAGAAAGGCAGAAGGATAGGCAGGGAGCCAAAGATTGCCTATCTTGAGCATATTCCTTCAAAGAACGCAAGGCTGGAGTGGACCGACAGCAGGGAGATAAGGGATGTGAGACACATTGTCGTGGGTGATTTCGAGCATTCTTGTGTGGGGACAGGCGTGCGGGTCTATCCGGTCTATGACAGAAGGAATCCGGGACGGTATGGGGCATCAGCATCGTACAACTACACATATTCGTTTGCAAGGGATTTCTACGCGGTGCCTCAGTACTGGGGCGCGCTGCGCTGGATTGTCAAGGGTTCGGAGATTCCGACCATATTCAAGTACGTTACGGACAACGGGATCAATCTTGCCTATCTGGTGAAGGCTCCAAAGGAGTACTGGGAGGAAAGGCGGGACCGCCTAAGGATGATCCATCCGACTTGGGATGACACTAAGGTGGAGAACGAGATCAGCAGGCTGACGGAAGACTTGCTGATGCAGATGCAGGATGTTCTAAGCGGCAAGGAGAACGCTGGAAAGTTCTTCTACTCGTTGGATATGCCTTCCGAGAGCGGTGTGGGGCGTGTGGCTTGGACCGTGGAGGCTATTGACCAGAAGATGAAGGACTTTGTCGAGGCTCAGTTGAAGATCTCCGAGGCTTCGGCATCGGCCATCACTTCGGGAATGGGTTTGCATCCGTCGTTGTCGAACGTGATGGTGAACGGAAAACTGGCATCAGGCTCTGAGCTGCTGTACGCCTTCAAGCTGTTCCTGCTTTCGGACACGGAGATCGCCTCACAGACGATTCTTGAGCCTATCAACCAGGCGATAGCGTTCAATTTCCCCGGCAAGGGGCTGAAACTTGGGTTCTTCCACAAGCAGCTGGAGGCGGAGGACGCGCTGACTTCTTCGGCAAGGGTTAAAAATCAGTGATTATGATGGATTTGTTCAACAGAAATCGGGACGGTTCCAAGGAACTTGAGGATCTGACCGGCCAGTGGTACGCTTCTTCTCCTTTCAGGCTGATCGAGACGGAGATCCGGTTCGCTACCGATGAGGTGGCGCGGCTTGTGAGTCAGGAGGTGGTCAAGGAGGCCGCTGATGCTTACGATGATGATGAGAAGCCTGAACTCGTGGCCGCTGTGAGGCTTCCGGTGGCTTGTCTTGCGTTGATGCGGTACGCAAAGCTTTCGTCCGTGTCCCATGAATCGACCGGGCGGAAGGTCAAGATTGATGACAATGAGAGAAGTCCTTACGAGTGGCAGATAGACAGGGATGACAGGGCGATGAGAGAGCGGTATTTCCGGGCTCTTGACGCTTTGTACACCTACTTGGAGACTTCCGGCAACGAGAACTGGAAGGCTTCGGCAAAGAGGACGATGACTGGCGAATCCATTGTCAGGAATATTCAGGAGTTCGAGGCCGTCTATCCCATCGATGGGAGCTACTATGTCTATTATCTATTGCAGGCGCTTGTGATCGAGCGGCAAAGGGCGGAGATAGGGCCGTTCGCAGGGGATAAATGGGCTTCAATAGTTGACGGTTCGGCTGATGAGAGGGTGCTTTCGCTGGCCAGAAGGGCGGCCATACTCAGTGCGGTGATCGTAGCGGGCACAAGGTGGAGCCTTGAGGTGTTCCCCATCGAGATAGCAAGGCGGTTCTCCCCTACCTATCAGGGCAACAGGTCGAACAGGGTGGCCACGACCGATGAGATTGACTGGTATGTGGGCAATCTGAAGGCGGAGGTGAAGGACGCTTTGACGGATCTTGCGGATCTTATCAACGAGGAGAAGGCGGATCCGAAGCTTTTGCCTACGAATGACAGGCGGAACAAATTCTTTACTACTGAGTGATGAACACGATTGAGGTTTTCGATACCGGAAAGGTCGTTCAGGTGCCTGGTTCGTGGAATGAGATGACTCCGAAACAGGTGCGTGGGGTGTTCCGGATCTTCGAGTGGTGTCTCAGGCACGGTAAATCTCCGTTGGACTTCAATGTGAGGGTGCTTTGGATGCTGCTGGGGGTCAAGCGGACTGTCAGGGGATGGTTCACGGACATATTCAAAGGCGATCAGGGGTCTTTGAGGGATGAGAATGTCTATCGGATGTGCGAGAGGTTTCTGGGGTTTCTGTTCTCGGAGGAGTCAGCTGCGTTGACGTTCGATTCGGTAGCCAATCCTATGCCGGTGGTGCGTTCGGGGCTTGTGTGGCTGCACGGCCCTGGGGAATTGCTTCAGGATCTGACTTTCGGGGAGTTCAGGCACGCTTCCGCGGCTGTGAACCGCTTCTTCAAGAATCACGATGTGGCGGATCTGGATGAGTGCATCGCATTCCTGTACCGGAAGAAGTCAAGGAAGGCCAATCGGGCGGGACGGATGGTGCCGGATGTAGACCAGCGGAACGCGAGGTGGCATATTCATAGAGCATCGAGGTTGAAGGGATGGCAGAAGAACCTTGTGATGATGTGGTTTTCGGCTTGCTTGAAGTACCTTCAGACGGGCGTTCTGGAGATTGACGGAGAGGAGATTGACTTATCGAGGCTTTTCGCGGGGGATGATAGCCATTCGGGGGTAAGCTTCGGGTGGAATGACCTGCTGGTCGAGGTGGCCAAGGAGAACACGCTTGGGAACATTGACCGGGTGGATGAGGAGCCGTTATTCTCCGTGTTGTCGATTATGTGGCATAACTATAAGGAAAGAAAGAGGAATGAGCAGATTATCAAGGCTTCAAAGGCTCACTGAGTACCTTGCGGGGTTAAGGATTAAATCCGGTAAGTATCCCGATGGTATTGATCCGATTTGCACGACCGCGCAGTCGGACGCGACTTCCAAGCTGGCGCATCTTTCGGGTGTGCAGGTTCTTTTGGCGCGTCCGGAGGTTCATCAGCGCGGGGATTCTGACACGTTCCGTGAGGAACTTGGGACGGTGATCTTCGTGTTGGAGAAGGGGCTTGGGTTGGACAAGACGGAGGAATCGGAGAATGGGCAGTATTCGCGGCTTCTGGAGATTGCGGATTTGATTCTGGCCTACATTGCGGAGGAGACTTCAGGACAGAACTGCCGTTTGGTGACGGGGTTGTCGCTTGCTTCTGTGGATGTGGTGCCGGAGGCCAGCGTGTTCGGTGGTTGGAGCGGGTACAGCATTGAGCTTGCGTTTGAGTGATGGATGTCAGGGCGCGTTTTGTGGCTGAGGTCCTTCAGGATGAGGGTCAGAGGCTTTTGAGAAATCAGGGCAAGGCCATCGAGGCAAGGGTCAAGAAGCGTTCGGGACGGATGGAGTCGTCAAGGAGTGTTTCGGTGACGGGCGGCAGCGGTGCTTCGGGGACTTTGACGTTCGTCCACGTGGCCTACGAGCGTTATCTGGACATGAAGCGTCTCCAGCGTGGCGGCCATTCCGTCAAGAGCAACCGCAAGATCCACAACCGCTATGTCTTCGGTGCTTTCGCCTCCATCGCCGAGCGCCTGATGTACGAGTTCACGGACGATGTCATCGCCCGGATTCGGGAATCGGAACTGGGGCAAACAAAGTGAAAATCAGCGGGAAGTCTTGATTATTTGTCCGGAAAGTTGTTTCTTTGTAAACACAAACGCAATACAAACGCAATACGGGCAAATGAACGAAATGTTAAATACTTCCGGTATTCCGACGACAAGCGCCACTTCTACAGTAGGTGATTCTGTCTCATACTCATTCTATGCGGATGCCAACACTCAGTATGTGGCGATGAAAAAAGATGAAGATGTCTATTTCACAGGGCATTCGAACCTGCCAACCTTACAGAGTTGGTTGGACGGTTCAATCCCACGCAGATTCATTGAATTGGTGACAAATGCCATAAACAACAGGACGAGAGAGCGTAATTTCTCCCGTTTGAATGAGCAGTTGGCTTCCGGGGATATCTCAGAGGAGGATTTCGACAAGGCGATTTCTGAAAGGGAAGACGAGTTCGTGATCCAATGCAATATAAAACCAACAGAATGGGACATCAAAGCGGCCTCACTTTTGGCGGAGAATCTTTTGGATGTTTCCGACACGGATGATTTGTCTGTACTGTTTTCCTTTGATGATAATGAGGTTAGAAAGTATATCCTGAAATAAAATGGCTACTTTTATAGAATACGGAGAGACCATTGAAGGCGACAGCGTTGATATACAAGTAAGGAAGTGGACTCCCGGCTCAATTGTGAAACTTGCCGCCGTCAAGAAAAAGATGTACCGTTATTCTTCTGACCGCAACAGTAACGCTGCCATAAGCAGGGCTCATACAGTTTCCTACGATCCTGATATAATTGAGGCCACCAAGGATTATCATAGAGCCGTTGGAGATAAACTCCAATGCGATGGCATGAAGGTGTACGTGGATTGCGTAAGAAGAATAACCGTCAAGCCGGATGAAGGTGCGTCTCATCGCCACGGAGCCAATTTCGCCTCGACACACAACCACACGATCGCGACAATCTCAACTCCCTTGGCTTGTCTGCAAAAGGCTATAGCCGCAAATGAGCGGAAATTATTGAAACAGAATAGCAATCAATGAATATGAGGATACCTATTTTCACATTATGCGACTATGCTCAAAGCAATGGGGGAAAATTGAATATCATCGGGACATTCAGCAGAATTATCACCGAAAAATTCCCTCTTAAATATTCACCGGCATTGTATGTCGTGGCAAGAGTGACATCAGTAGAACCTTGCGAGGGTGTTTTCGAGTTTACTGTCAGCGATTCTGATGGCAAATCCATTATGAAGCCATTGGAAGGCAAATTCAAGATTGATGACCCTCTGCATAGTGATCAAGAGAAAGCATTTGATTTTACAGTGGCCATAAATAATCAAATTTTTGAAAAACCAGGAGCTTACACATTCAAATTCAAGATCGGAGATGTGGAAGCCACACAGACTTTGTACTTGGAACAAAAGGTGCTGGAGTGATTTTTGCAAAGGATAGATCAGCACTAAATTCTGACTGAGTATGTTTTGGGGGTCTTTTGATGTTCCTATAGGAGTGATCATCCTCGTTCTTCTGGTTGTATTCTGGAAACCGGTGACGAGCAAAATTCTTTTGTGGGTATTCGTCATCATCACGTTCCCTTTCGTCGCATTGTGGAAGGGCATAGAGAAATTAGCCGGAATAGATGAAAGTAGTTGTGGGACATCCGATGAGGACACAAGAGAGCTCGCAATAGAACGTAGGTGGCTGATGAAGAAGGTGATCCTCTCAGCCGCTGGTTTTCTGGCTTTCTTCGCAATCATTATCTGGACACTGCCTCTATTCGACATCTACGATTGGAAAGTGGTCGGCTGGCTATCCCTCGCGGCTTTGGCATTAACCGTGATCATCGCCACCAGAACAAAGTTCTTTGATCCACCAAAAGCCGGATAGTCAACATCTTTGTCCTTTGCAGCCGCTTGATAGCGGCTATTTTTGTGCCATAAATCACGTGAGATTATGGCAAAAAGAATTACGGATGAGGATCTTCGGCTGAACCTGATTGTCAACGGGGACGGTGGGAAGAAGGAGATGCTGGAACTGGAAAGACAGATGAAGGATTTGCAGAGTTCTACCAAGAAGACAAGGACGGAGCTCAAGAATCTGGAGAAGGCCGGCAAGACTGGCACTCAGGAATATCAGAACCTGACAAAGACTCTCAAGGATCAGGAGAAGACCTTGACTGAATGCAGGGATAAATACAACAAACTCCAAAGTGCCATATCTCTTGAAAACAAGACATTGGCTGAACTTCGCAACCATCTTAAACTGACTCAGGCGGCTCTCAGCAAGGCGGTTCCCGGAACGGAGAACTGGAAGAAGCTTAATGCGGAAGTCCAGAAGACCAAGGCAAGGCTCAAGGAACTGACCTCACAGGCAGGACAGACCAAAGGGGCGTTGGAGAAACTGTCAAGCATCAAGGCTGGTGCTTTGGCCGCGTTCGCAGCTATTGCCGGAGCGATCAGAGGTGTGGCGAAGGCCTTCCAGAAAATCGTGGACTTCGAGCAGGCCAATGCGAACCTTTCAACCATCATCGGCAAGAATGTCAAAGACATCGAAGCACTGACATATTCAGCGATGGAGCTTGGACGGACCACTGAATATACCGCCTCGCAGGTCACGCTCCTCCAGACGGAACTTGCCAAGCTGGGTTTCAAGGAGAACTCCATCATGGACATGCAGGAATCTGTTCTGCATTTCGCCACGGCCATCGGGACCACTCTTCCGGAAGCGGCAGCCATGGCAGGAGCCACTCTGAGGATGTTCGGGCTTGACGCCAAGGACACGGCAGACACTCTTGGTGTACTCGTTCAGGGAGCCAACAACAGCGCACTCGGTTTCACGTACTACCAGACAGCTATGGCCACGGTCGGACCGGTGGCAAAGACTTTCGGATTCTCACTACGGGACACGGTGGCGTTGCTCGGAACACTGGCCAATGCAGGTTTCGATGCTTCGTCCGCGGCCACGGCCACAAGGAATATCCTGTTGAACCTTGCGGATTCGAGTGGCAAGCTTGCGGTCGCTTTGGGTAAGCCTGTGAGCACGTTCCCTGAACTGATGGACGGTCTCAAGACGTTGAAGGCACAAGGAGTTGACCTTAACACCACGTTGGAACTGACGGACAAGAGGTCGGTTTCTGCCTTCAACACGTTCTTGGATGGTGCGGACGCGGCTATGAATCTCCGAGACTCGTTGGACGATGTCAACGGAGTACTGAAGAATACCGCTGAGGAGAGAATCAACACGGTCGAGGGTTCTGTCAAACTGTTGCAATCGGCTTGGGAGGGGTTGATCTTGTCGTTCAAGGATTCCTCAGGTGTTATCAAGGACACTATAGACTGGTTGACCCGATTGACGGAATCCGTATCAAATTTTGTCAATAAGAATAGCAAACAGGGCTATTATCAGCAATATGTCCAGAGCCTTAAGGCCGCATCTGAAAGCATGACACGTGATGAACTTGTTCAGTATATCTACAAGCAGCAAGATACACTTGCGAATACCGCACGAGCTGTCAGGGAAGGTGCGAACAAACAATCCGGAAAATGGGTCGACGGAAGTGCCATGAACTCCATGGCAAGAGTAGCAGAAGGTGAATTGGAAGGATTCAACATGGCAGCAGCCGCTTATCTTGAAGGTGATGAAAACATCATAGGCCCAGTTCGGAATAATGTTTCTTCGGTCGCAGAGCCTGGCGAAGCGTCACAAAACAATGCTATAGTCGGTGCGAAAAAGATGGGTAACAGCCAGTGGTCGTTGGGCAATGATGAGGCGTTCTTGAAGGCTAAGGCGGAGCTGACGCGGCAGTACAATGAGAAGGAGATCGCTTCGCAGGAGGAATATGATGAGAGGATTTATGAGCTGGAGGTGGCGACGCTGACGGCACGGCTGGCGGCTCATAAGGAGAAGGGGGCGGACAGGGCCAAGATTGAGAATGAGTTGCAGGAGAAGATCAAGAAGCATTCGGAGGATGCGTTGAAGAGGCAGCAGGAGAACGAGAAGAAGGCCGCTGAACTGAGCAAGGAGGGGACGGCCATCATCAATGAGGTGGAGACCGACAAGACCAAGGCTGCGATGGCCGGTGAAGAGGCGCGGTATCAGGCCGAACTCAAGAAGTTCAAGGAGACGCAGGTGCTGTACGAGAATCAGGCGGCGGTGTTGGAGGCTATCGAGAAGAAGCATCAGAATAATCTGATGAAGATTCGGATGGATGCGGAGGCTAAGGAAATGGCAAAGCTCAAGACTGCACACGATTTGGAGAGACTTGAGATAAAAAACGAATATGAGCAGAAGATGTCTGCTTTGCCTGTTGGCCCGTCAACAGAGAGGTCATCGATGCAAAGATCAATGAATGCAGATTTGGCTTCTTCCGACCTTGCGTATTTGGAAAATCTCAAAAACGAACTCAAAAAGATTACTGATAGCGGTGAATTTGACGGAGCGATAATCCCTGAAGATGAACTGAATAAATACAGGCTTCAACTACAACAGACCATTGAGAAGATCACGGAACTCAAGAACAAACAGAAAGAGGATACAGCAGGGGCTTTCGCAGGCACAGGGAAAGGAAGCCTGTTCGGCGTGTCGCAGGAGCAATGGGATCAGTTCTTTGCGAATCTGTCTGATGGCAGGCTTAAAGCAGAAGATCTGGCGAATGCCTTGACCGGAATGGGAGGGATTGCACAAGAAGGCTTTCAGCTGGCAAGTAAGGCGATCGAGCTTACCAACGCCAAGGAAAACAAGGCGTTCAACGAGTACAAGAAGAACAATGAAAAGAAAAAGAAGGATCTGAAATCGCGATATGATGCCGGATTGGTGTCCCAAGAGCAGTACAACGCAAGGGTCGAGGAGATGGAAGCCGAGGAGGAAGCCAAACGTGAGGAAATGGAGATTAAGCAGGCTAAGAGGACGAAAGCCCTCAATCTTGTGCAAGCCATAATCAACACGGCTTTGTCGGTCACAAAGACATTGGCGCAATGGGGATGGCCGGCTGGTGCTGCTCCAGCCGCTATGGTAGCGGCATTCGGTGCGGCCCAAACGGCATTGATAGCAGCTCAGCCTATCACGACTGGTGCGGAAGATGGTGGTTTTGTGAACACCCGTAGGGCGCAGGACGGCAAGGCGTTCAAGGCGCGGCTGTCTCCGGACAAGAGGGGGTTCGTGTCCTCCCCTACCGTGCTTGTGGGTGAAAATGGTGGGGAATATGTGATTCCGGCTGATGGGTTGCGCAATCCGACGTTGTTGCCGTTTGTGGCCACGATGGAGGAGGCACGGAAAGCGGGGACGTTGAAGAGCCTGAACTTCGAGGCTGTCTATCCGGTGGGAGCGGCTATCGGTAGAGAAAGCGGAGGGTTCACGGGCACTTCGACAAGTTCAGTGACCGGAAGCGGCTCTGTGAGTGGTGGGAATGTCGCTTCGACAAGCTCAGCGACCGATGCAAAGCTTTTGGAGGCTATCGAGCTGCTGAACAAAAGGCTTTCTGTGCCTATCAAGGCGGATGTGTCGATGCTGGGGAAGAACGGGATCATCGAGCAGACAGAGAAGTACAAACGTGCCAAACGCAGGAGCACTTACGGTGGATAATTCAATATTTCAATAAAAATTTCCGCAAAACTCTTGGAAATTGCAAAACGAAGTTGCATCTTTGCAATGCACAACATATTCGATGGCTTCTTTAGCGGTCAAGATTTTTCTCCGTTATAGATAGCTGACATATTTTTAAGGGAAATTTTGCCCTCCGTATGGTCGTTCACCAGCGAAAGCGGTGACAGTATTTGGCCGCAAGGCTTTGAATATGTTGTGCAGACCTTAGCGGAGGGTTTTTATATTCAATTAGTTATGCACAAGACTAATTCAAACAATGCGGCTGTTGCCGCTGAAAGCCACAAGATCGGGGCTGACTCTTTCATCATTGAGACCAGAATTGAATTATTCCAAATTGCGGAACGGTTCTCTCAGTGGGAAAATCAGATGTACGAGGAAAAGGAACTGCTGATGGACGGCAGGTTCGACAACGAGATCAGGACGATGAACTCAGCCTTCTATCAGCTGGATGAGGCTCTGAGGAAGATCATGAACGAGGAGTTAGAGTTTGACATCCTCCGGCACGGCAAGGCGGTGGAGTGATTTTTGCAAGATGATGGAGGACACTAATTCTGAATGAGTATGAGAAAGGTTATTTTTGCTGCGATCATATTGCTGTCTTGCGTTGGGACTTGTTTCGGACAGGCGATAAAACCGGACACACTTACAATCTATGGGACATTTCCAGTATACGGAAGAGAGGCCGAATGGATGGAGGATCAGTTGAACATCTGGAAGCCGAATCTTGACTATATTCATAGAAAGAATGACTTTGCTCTTGAAAAAAGGGGGATAACAGTTCTTCAGTGTCACGATGTACGTTTCACTCATAATAATAAGACTTCAAAATACCCTGACCATCTGTTCTTTGACTTATATGTCAAGTGTATGCCTGACTCTTGCACTATCTACATGACAAATATCGATGTAATTTGCAACCATAAGCCAGGGAGGTATATTCATAGAATGTCAACATACGATGATGCTTTGAACAGGAGTGGTGCTTGGCTTAGGAAAAACCGAGTGTTGGCGGATTCCGCAAGGGTATATTCATTGTCCCTTTTCCACGAGCTGAAAGGGTCTTTGGAGCAGCATTTGAACAGGCCTTTGGAGGTAAGGATGAGACGGATCAAATGACACTAATTCTGAATGAGTATGAGAAGGTTAATCGTTGCTTTTGCTGTGATGCTGATTGGGTTCAGCGGGACTTGTTTCGGCAGGAAGCTGGCTGATCCGGACACGCTGACGTTCAAGAAGACATATTCGATGCCGGGGATGAACAGGGATGAACTATATCGCTTTGTCAAAGGTTGGCCTGATAAAAGGTTGGGACTTGAGTACGTTGGTGATCCTTTGGGGTATTCTGGATATGATGCAAAGAGTTACGTTGGACGCTTTTATGGTCAAAAATTACCGAATACCGTCGCAGATATTCATCCATACATTGATTTGTATTTCCGCGATGGCGAATTTGATCTTGTTTTTACACGGATTTCCGCAAGTTGGAGGCACAACTATATTGATTGCTTGTCTTCACGGGATGACAGATTCAACCGCAATGTGTTTTGGCGGATGTCGTATAGTATGAAGATCCTTGACCAGATAAGGGTTCGTTCTAAGGAGCTGTTCGAGATAGTCACCGCCTCGATGGATCATTTCCTTGAGGTCGGCCCTCCGGTGGAGATGAATAAGATCTGACATTTTTTTGTATTTACAAATGCAATACAAACGATATTTTTTATTATCTTTGCAACGCAAAGGAAGAAAGGTGACATATTATGGCAAGAAACACATACCTCCAGCAATTGGAAGCATACTTTAAGAGGACTTCCTTAGAACAACAAGTGAAAGATTACAACGATCTTCGAGAGTATAATCAAGTAGGCCCGACTGTTGACGAGTATATTCAACAGCTGGAAGGGTTCTCTGAAATGCACCTCGTTGAACAACCTATAATGAATCCAGAGTTTTCTCTGGATTTTTTTGTTATTAACGTAGCACCTAATCAATTATGGAGAAAAGTGTAAGCAAGGCGGCGTTTTCATTGCGTGCCTATAAATTCGTAAAAGTCGAGATGAATTTGGATTCCATCGATCCTAATTCCAAGTATTCTATCGAGATTCTTCCATCAGGGATTATTATGCCCGATTCTGGGATCTATCAACTTACATTCACATTTAAGGCGAAAGTTGATGAAAAGGAAATCGTCAACATAGTTTGCAAAGCAGACTATCAGTTCAATATGCCTATGGATGTTAAGGATATACCTGAATATTTTTACGCAAACAGTATTGCTATAATTTTCCCTTATGTCAGGGCGTTCGTAAGCACAGTCACATTGCAAGCCAATGTCATCCCGATGCTTATACCAACTCTGAACCTCAGCAGTCTAAGCGGTGAATTAAAGGCTAATACAAGCGTAAAGAAATGAGCAGGGCACGAGACGTATTTCAAACATTATGCAATCGGGATAATGCTGATGAAGTCGAAGCACACGGGCCGTATTTATGTAGTTCCGCACGTGCATGGTTGGGAGAGGGCTATTATTTCTGGGATAGTTTGATTGAGAACGCTCACTGGTGGGGACATTCCGCTTATAACGATGATTACTTTATCTGTCATGCGTTATTCCGCTACGAAGACGAAACCATTTTTGATTTAGTCGGAGACCCTCTTCACTTGAAAGAATTACGTGAGGTTTCCAATTTATTGAAATCCCACAATATGGATTGCACTGTTGCAGGTATTATTGAATACCTAAAAAGGCAGACTACTTTCTCAAACGACTTTGTTGCCATCAAGGCACGTGATGAGTTTCCCGGTCGTGTAGTAGCAAGAGTGTTCTTTAGGAATGACAAGCCTGAATTCATCAACACAGAGCCACGTATCCAGTTTTGCATACTAAAGCGGAGACCTTTCCCTGTCAGCGAATACAAGATCATATATCCAGCTGAATATCGTAAAGACTCCATTCAAGATATTCTTCCTGTCGTGTAGTTACATCGGGTCTTACGATTGTCCTTTGTGGCCGCCTGTGGGCGGCTATTTTTGTGCCATAATACTTGGGATTATGGTTAGGATATTGACTAAGGACTACACGGAGCTGGATCTAACGAAGGGGTTTGAGTTCCAGATCGAGATGGAGAACCCGATGCTGGAGGAGGATCATATTCCTTCGGCTTTCAGCACGCAGATTTCGTTTCCGCCTTCACCGGTGAACCGGAAGGTGTTCGGGTACACGCCTGCGATGTTTCTGGCTCCGAATGTGAAGAGGCTGGAGGCTTCGGTATGGATCGGGGGTGTGCCTTTTGTGAGCGGAACGCTGGTGTACGATGGGATCGAGGACGGGTGTCTGATGTACACGTTCACGGAGAAGGTTGTGGAGCTGGAGGGGAAGATCTGGGAGAAGAGCATTCTGGAGTTTGACACGGGTTCCATTCCAAGCGGTTCATCTAAGTTTTCAACGCCTTTGCTGATAAACAAAAGCAATGTGGCGGTCCAACCGTACTCAAAAGCCAGCAGGATGCCAGTTTCAGGGGAACCGGAATTTGGAATGGTCAGCACTGACATCCTTTTGTTCCTACAGAAATACTTCAATTACACCAGTGCTTCGGAGTCTGTGACCTACAAAACCTTTATTCCCTCAGTGCCGCTCAGAGTCATATTGGCTGAATGTCCTGTCAAGATACCGAGTGATCTTCTTTTCCGGAACGAATGGGCTGAAATTTCCATCTTGGGGAGATACCATGAATATCTCTACGACGATGTGGCCAAGCCAGACAGCTCCAAGACAGCCGCAGCAGGCAAACCCTCTCAGTCTGGAAGCACAACTACAGACATCGCATCGTTTCTCCCTGACATTTCCTTCGCGGATCTTCTAAAAAACCTATGCAGGATCTTCTGTGCTACCATATTCCATGACGGAAATGCTCTGCGTTTTATTAATAATGCAGATTTTTTCAATCAAACTGACATAGAGGACTTGACGGACAGAATCAGTGATGACTTTTCTTCCGAGGAAGAGGCCGCAATGTCCTACAAATTCGGGTTCTCGGACGATGATTCTTCTGAGTCGGGAGATATGGAAAAGAATCTTGAAAACGGAAGCATCGAACAGATTGAAGAAGGTGATCTCAAAGGCATACTTAAGCACTTCACTTCCAAGGAAGATTATTCTGTTGTGTTTGAGAAAAGCACCGGGGATGTCTATTCCGGAAGAAAATACGATGGAGTCGTAAAGAAGCGTTACACAAGCACTGGAGGAGGTGTAACCGTTGACACTGAAACGGCTTATGAATGCGATGTTTTGTTCCAAGGAGCCAAGCCAATTGAGAATAAGATAGATGATGCTGATGATTACGACAATAGTACGGATTTCATTCTCCCAAAGTGTTCACCAGAAAAGATCTTTTCCTCTGACACAAGCAGGGTGTACAAAATGACCGCTATCATCGAGCCGAATGCCGTTGGTGATGAAAGAGATAAGAAGGTTTACATCGGGGTGTCTTACGGAGGACAGTTTTTTGGACATGGGGTTTTTCAGCCGGTGACAAGAAGTGACGCGATGTTCGTTGGGACACAATCATTGACTCCATCAACTCTGTGGGACAAGTACCACAAGGAGTTCGCTGAGTGGCTGGGTAAGACGAGGCAGAGGGTGTCGGTGGATGTGAACCTCTCCCCTATCGATCTGCATAATTTCAGGCTGTATAGGCCGGTGTACTTCAAGGGGCGGAAATGGATCGTGGCGAAGCTTTCGGTGACGGTGGCGGCTGGGTCGGAGGCGGTCTCGACACGTGGAGAGTTCATCGAAATCTGATGTCCTTTCTGAGAGGCGAGGTCAGTCGTAAATTTGTCCAAGACTGGGAAAGATATGCCCATGATAAAGCACGAATATGGAATTTACAGGTAGCATACAGTTCGCTGACGAAAGCTCTTGGCTGACGCTGACAACGGAGTCGGATGATGAAGTGACGATAACGGTCTCCTTCACTCAGATCTTTGGAGGCTCGATGGAAGTGCTGACGTTTGCCGTGACTCCGAACTCCGGCATTGTCCGGTTGCCAGCTGGGGAGATCCTGCGGGCTCTGATCAACGGAGGTGGCGCGGCTGTCAATGGTTCCTTCCAGGCCAGCCAAGGTAATTCCACATGCTCGCATACGTTCAGCGTGTTTCCGTGCAGGAAATTCAGTTACACCGATCTCTACACTGCCATATTCAGCACAAGACCGAAAACATCGCCCGCCTACGAGGGAGGCAAGGACACGCTTACATTCTATAACGCCACAATGGGAGCGACATCGGCTTATGTCCGCTTCATATTCGACAATGGGAGCGTTTCCTCCAATTGCAGCTTGTACGTTCCTGTCAGCACAAGAACATCCAGCCTGTACAACTTGGACGTCTCTTACGACACGATGATGTCGGTCGCTTCTACAAATGGTTTGTCTGCATCAGATATTGCCCGTTACGAGATTTGGATTGAACATTCGGGAAGCAAATCAGAGATATATTCATTCGACGCCAGACGGTTACGGCTGCCGCTGAAGACCTACAAGTTTCTGGGGCGGAGAGGGACGTATGAATATATTCACGCAACGGGTAAGTTCAACCGCTCGATAGAGTCGGAGACGCGGGTGTTCGTGACTTCGGGAATAGAGCAAGAGTTGGATAATGACAGCACGATGAACTTCGAGCAGAATTCCGGGCACGTCGGAAGCTCCGGAATGAGCGGGTACTGGCTTGAGTTTCTGGCTTCCAAGGAAAGGTATATTGTCGAGAAGGATGGATCGGAGAGGGTGATCGTTGTGGATGAGTTCAAGACATCATTGACAGACCGCGCGGTCAGCAGTCTGACGTTCAAGTGGCATTACGCCAACAAGGTGGCGGACAATTCGGAACAAACAAAAGTAATCCTCCGCGGCTTGAGTGTGATAGGTCCGGACACGGTGGCCGACATCGGGAACACCGCAAGATTCGGTGTGATGTACATCCCGTCCAACTCTACCACACGTGGGGTCACATGGTCTCTTATCGAGGATTCAAACTACGCGAAGATAGACCAGACTGGGCTTCTTACCGTACTTGACACTACAGGCAGCCCAGTGGTCACAGTAGTAGCCACAAGCACTAGCAACACTAAGATTCAGGCTGAAAAGAGGGTTCGGATTTTGGCGACCCATGATCCTTATATCGTGTTCGACAAGGACACGATGGAGATTTCCGCTACAGCGGGTACTGTGGCAAACACATTTAAGACCAAGAATCTGAAAAACCTCTCTGTCTCTGCATCAGGAGGTGTCACACTGGCATCGTCTCCAGTGATCGAGAACGGATGCGTCAAAGTGCCATACTCTAACAACACAGAGCCGTTCCGAAAGACATGCCAGGTCGTGCTTTCGGGAGAGAGGACTGACGGTCAGGGCACATATTCAAAAGACTTCCTTCTTATTCAGGCAGCAGCTGATGTCGAGTCGTTGCCGTTGAGAATGGAGCTTTCCACTGATGGTGACACCTATCTTGCCTACGGGGAAAGTCTTGACGTTATCTGCACCGTGTTCCGGGGATGGGACGATGTGACGTCAAAGGTAACTGGATGGAAGGTGACTAGAGACACAGGGAATGAGCAGGAAGACGCTGCGTGGGCATTGAAGACAAAGGTTAAAAACTTTGCTGGCAGGTTGACCATCTCATCTACAGCAGAGGATGATGATTTGGGCTCAGTGGGGAATGTGACTAAGTTCATCTTCACTGCCGTTATATCATCAAACGAAACCGCAAGCTATACACTTGAATTAGGATAGCATCATGAAAAGCAACAAGCAACGAATAGGGATAGATTACGCGCCTTTGAACGTGGCGGTGTCGGTGGAGTGCCTGACGCCCGCGTCTTCGGCCATGCAGGTGTACAACTCAGCAACCGGGAAGTACGACCCGGACAGGGCAGCGAGCCCTTCGCAGTTCTGGCCGCAGGTGAATGCCAATGCCTCGGACGGGTCGTGGGATAACCAGTATGCGAACTCCGTCCTTGCGCAGATGCGGTGGTACGTCAACGGGACGCTCATCTCAGAGCATCCGGACTTTCAGGGGACGACGGATGACGGGGCGGCTCTCTATTCAATTGACGAATCCTCTTCCAACTATCGGGGAGCCCTGACGATAAGAAAGAACGTTCCTCCGGGGCAGCCATATTCATTGCAGTTCAAGGCGGTGGTCGCAGATCCGCGCCTTGGGACGAACATCCAGATTGCCACGGAGACGTTCCTTCTGTCCACGCAGGACAAGTCGGAGGATTCCTATTCGATAGGCATCGGTGACGACCAGATCATCCAGTACAACCCTTTCAAGGACAAGCTGCACCTATACGAGTACAAGGTGGCCCATGGGCTGATTGCCGCAAGCGATTCAGCCAAGGCCGCGGCCACGGATAAGAACTCTTACATCAGGGCTATCCCTGTTGCCGTCTATAAGGCTGGGACAAAGCTGACTTCGGGTTTTTCGCTGGAGCTGTACCGCGTTGACGGGGCAAGCAAGTTCACGAAGATGACGGCAGCCGATCCGGAGGTGGTGTCGGTGTCTGCATCGGGTGTGTCGCTCGACCTTCGGCTGATAGCCAAGGCGGATTTCCTTGTCAAGGCTGTAATAGAGGGGAATAAAGGCCCGGCTCCTCAGATCCAGTTCTCTGTTGGCAGGGTCTATCCGGACTACAAGATAAGCCCAACGAACGGTGCGTCCATCCTTCCAATGGATGTGATGCGCTTCGACAAGGCGATGGTGCAGTCTGATGGCAATGTGGTTGATTGTCCGGAGAGCATCATACGCATTGTCTGGAAGACGGATTCTGCCTATCTGACTGGGTTGGAACACAATGAAGGGGGCAAGACCCTCTTCGAGCTGGACAAGACGATGATAGGCAGGAGCTACGGGGACGATTGGCTGGAGATCTACACGGAGTCGGAGATAAAGGAAGCCCACAAGGTGGCGGTGTCGGGAGATGACACGCTCGTGGACGAAAACGGTAACATTTTAATCATCAACTGATATGTATTACATCATAGCGGACAAAGTGAAGGCAGCGGACTTCGGGATAAGCCTGTTCGGGCACAGGACGAACGGTAGTCTTGTCATAGTCAACGAGAAGGAACTCCCGGACGTTCCGGGCGACACCCCTGCCAAGAAGGCAAAGGCTCTTGGCGGCAAGGTATATTCAGATGAGGGGATAAAGAAGGTCCTTAAAGAAGGAGGTTGGTCATGAACAACTACAGCACGCAGAACAGTCTAACGGTGAAACGCCTCAGAAGCGGTGACACCTTCTTCATCAGCATCGGAAGCAGTCAACCGCTTTTCCAAGCTGTGGATCCGGACACTGGTTCTCCCACACCGGACTGGACGGTACCGGACAACCAGCCGGTGCTGACCCCGCAGGTGACCTCCGCAAGGTACAACACGGTGACGCTCGGAGCTCATCAATGGAAGTACAACACCAGCACGCTGAACTTCAACGGTGCGGTGTCGGGCGATTGGCGGACGGATTCCATGGGCAAGTTCCAGATGAACACCGTCACGGGGGCTTTGAGGATAATCGCCAACCTTGCGAGCAAGGACAATCAGGCAAGCGACACTCTGACATATTCATGCACCGCTTCATCTGGTGGTGTCGATTACCAGCTCACGAAGAGCATTGACATTCAGATCCAGCCGATGGGCTCGTCTTCCTATATCGGTACCATCAACGCGACTTCGGAGCAGCTTACCGAGAATGTGAAGTCGACAGCGGTCATGACCAAGCTCTACCTTGGAGGCACGGAACAGACTGGCTATGTGGTGAAATGGTACAAGGATGACACCCTCTGGTCCGACAAGAGCGGTGCAACGATAACTGTCACGCGCAGCGACGTGGACGGGACACAGCTCATCATAGCTGAGTTCTACAAGTCAGCCGATGACACCGCTCCGGTGTTCAGGGCGGCAATACGAATAACCGACACCCTTGACGACTACCATCTGGAGCACCGCTTCGTGGTCTCGGCATCAGACCGGAGCACCAACGGGGCAAACAGGGAGGTCAGCGATGGGAAGCCGGTCTATCTGGAGGCCTATGTGATTAACGTGCGGACGAACACAGAGCTCACCGGCATCACCGGAGCAAAGTGGGTGTCCAACATCATGGACAAGGACACGTGGCAGTCGCTTCTGAGAATCCCGGCCACGGGACAGAACACGGGAGCTACCAACCTTGTGACGGTCACGACAACACAGACGGACGTTGACGGGGTGGAGAAGGATGTGGTGGTCGTGTCGGAGGTAGAATGGGAAATGTAATTCAAAAATCAAGAATATGGCAAATCAGGAATTAGGCGCGGTCACGTCTGTGGCCTCACTGCTGAAATCAGATTCGCTCATCGTGGAGGTGGGCGGTTCCATACGGAGGATCACCGTGGAGGAGTTCCTTGCGGCTGTCAACTCAGGGCAGACGCAGCTTCTGCACTCCGTGGCTTGGGGTATCCCAATCAAGGACGAGCTTCAATCATCACCGGCTTGGGGTATGGTAGGCAACACGGCCGCCTACAACGCCTACAAGGCGCAGGTAGGACGGTATCTCATGGACGCCAACGGACGGGCGGCAAAACTGCACCCGAACAACTCAGGGGTGTTCGCTGACGGCACTACACTCGATGAGACCAAAGGCAACGTCGTGGTCATCGCCCCGAAGCTCTACTATCTCTATCAGGTGGATGCCGAGACGAACATCCCGTACCTGTGGATGTCTCAGCAGCCGATAAGCAAGCGGTTCATAGGCACGGCAGACAACGGAGAGAAGATTGTCGTTGGTGCTTACCAAGGCTCCATCGTCTCCAGCAAGCTTGTGTCACGCTCAGGCGTTGACTTTTTCACCGGTGGGTATTCCATCAACGCATACTGGAATGCCGCGCAGGCATTCGGCTCGAACTGGGGCATCGTTGACTATGACATCATGCGCTGGATAGGGATGATGTGCCTCTGTGAGACGGGGGGCAACGCCAACATTCAGGCCGGCATCGGACAGGGTGTCGGAGGCGCAGCGGGATTAGACTGGACAGCGTTCCTCGCGTCAACCACGCTGAGAAAGACCGGTGAAACCAAAGGTCTCGGTGACTCCACCGGAAGCGTGGCCATCAGCGATGCGGACGCCAAGTCGGACTCAAGCCATGTGTCGGTGCTCGGTGTGGAGGACTGGTGGAACAGCCAGTGGAACTTCATCCAAGGAATGTTCTGCGGCACATCGGCCAACGAGGGGCAGGACGGCACGGAAATGTTCATCTACACCGGCAACAGAATGCCATCAGCCTCCGAGCTGGCTTCGCATCCGAACGGGCTTTACCGCAAGCTCACAAGACTGACATCTTCCGGCTATGTGTCAAAGATGCTAAAGGGAGAGTACTTCGACCTCATCCCTTCTGGGCTGTCGGGAGGCTCATCGTCCTATTGGTGTGATTACTTTTGGGGCAATGATACAGGACAGGTTTGTCTCGTCGTTGGTTCCGCTAGTGGCGGGGCGGGCTCGGGTCCGTTCTTCGTCGACTCGAGCTACGCTTGGTCGCTCGCGTACTCGTCTTGCGGCGCCCGTCCTGCATTCTACGGCCCGGTGACAATAGTGGGAGGAGGGTCCATTTAGGATGATGCTGAATAGAGCATATACTCGTAAACGTAATCCACGGTGGAGCGGGCTGGTCGCTTTGAGCGGCCAGAGCCGCTCCCGCGCCTGTGGTAGGCGGGAGGGGATAAGTGTCGTCGTTGGAGTTTGTCTCGTCGGTGGTTCCGCTAATAACGGGGCGAACTCGGGTCCGTTCTACGTCAACTCGAACAACGCTTGGTCGCTCACGTACTCGTCTTACGGCGCCCGTCATACATACAATCCTGTCATCGTCATCCCCGATAGCTACGGGGCAGCGAATCCCCTCAGCCTTGACCCCGGTGGCAGGTCGCACCGGAGAGTCAGAACATCTCGAATGCGGGAGAGCGGCCCTTTGTGTCGGTCGCGAGCGGGGCTAATGTAGGGCCGCAAGGTCTCGAACGTTCCGGGCAGTCAAACTATGCAGGTTTTGATAATTGATGAAAGTATGACGAAAAAGAAAGGTTTTATTTTGGAGCGGATAGCGGATGATTGCAATCTACGTCTTGCCATAAAGAACTCACAGAGGGGCGGCAAGGCGAAAAGACGGAGCGACATCCGGGCTGTGAACGCGGACATTGACGCGACCGTGGAGAGATTGAGGGGAATGATTCTCAACCTTGATTTCCCGGAGCATCGCAGCCGCGTGGTCAACCGCAAGGCAGACAGCGGGAAGATGAGGCGTCTCGATGATGAGGACTATATGCCGTGGAAGATAATGAGCCACGCCATAATGCAGGTGATAGAGCCGGTCATCAACGGGAAGATGATAGCGGACACTTCCAGCTGCATCAAGGGACGGGGCAACCTCTACGGGGTTAGGCGCATGAAGCGTCTGCTAAGGCGTTATCCGGGCCACACGTGGGCTGCGAAGTCAGACTGCAAGAAGTATTACCAAGGTTTGAATCACGGGTATATGCTGAGGGTTCTCAGGCATCATTTCAAGGACGAGCGTTTCATCAGGCTGATGGAGATATGCGTGTTCGACTACTATTGCGGGGAGGACATTGAAAAGGAGATTGACGATGAAAGAGAGAAGAAGGCGGGGCGTGCGAATTGGCGCGTACATAAGCGGGATGATTGGCAACCTCGCCCACATGGAGATAGACCACATCCTCACAGAAAGGTACGGGGTGAAGCTGGAGCGGAACTGCGACGACATGGTGATGCTGGCAAGGACAAAGGGAGAGGCGAGGTTCCTCCTGAACGCCTACGACCGCTTGGCGGAGGAGCGCGGGATGACGGTAAAGGCAAACAGTTACTACGCACCGATTCTCCACTATGAGAAGAAACGGCACAGACGGAAGCGTCAACGCGGGACGGGGCATCGACTTCCTCGGATATGTGCTCTCGAAGGAGGATGTGAGGCTTCGCAAGGGCATAAAGAAACGCTTCGCAGCGGGGATGGGGCGTGTCAAAAGCAGAAAGAGAAAAAGACAGATACTGGACAGTTACAAGGGTTGGTGCGAGCACGGGGACTGCAAGAACCTTTGGAGAAAAATAACAGGGAAGAAAATGGGATTCGCTGACAAAGGCATAACGATGATAAGCCAGAGGGATCGGGACGGGAAACGGATATTCGACGTCAAGCAGGTACCTCTGACCGACATAATCAATATGCCGCTGACGGTTCTTGACTTCGAGTCGAACATCAGAACAAGGGACATCCATGACCGGTCGAAGCAGAACATGGACAAATACGTTGTGATGGTCCAGATAAAGGACGGGGACAGAGTTAAGTTCATCACCGGGTCACAGTCGCTTAAGGACGTGCTTGACCAGTGCAAGGCCATGGAGTCAGCGGGAACGAAAATATTTCCCGTCGAGAACGTGATGATAAGGAAACAGGACCTCGGAGGAGGCAAATCGACATATAAATTTCAAGACTTATAGTATTATGAAGTGTTATTTTGATTACAGCGGAACGGTGCCTTCCGGAGTGAAGGCGGTACGTGAGGGGTTGACCACAAGGGTTTTCTTCGATTATTCAACGGAGACGAGGAAGGACATGGACGGGGAGGACGTCACCGTTCTGACAGCCGAGAACGTGGACGTGGAGAGCTCCGATTACGGTGACATCGTGAACGCGATAGTCCGGGACCGCTACGCGGCTGACAAGGTGGAGGCCATAATGGCCAACTATCAGGAGGCGATGGATTCGACCTCATCCCTGACAGAGGACAAGCGGGCTGAGTACAAAGCCGAATACGAGGCGTTTCAGGCTTGGCGCGCGAAGGCGAAAGAGGTGGCGACCGCAACCGTTGGACAGATAAGCGCATAGCGTATGAATGCTCAGGGAAGTCAAATGGTCACGAGGGCACGGCCCGGCAAGGACGGAGAGAACGGCAAGGACGGAAAGGACGGCCTGTCTTACCGCTACTCGAAATGGGTCGAGGGCGTGGAGTACCGGAACGACAACAACCCTTATTACAGGGACTCCAACGGGCAGGGTATCATCGATGTGGTCTTCAAGGATGCTATATCTATATATGACCCAAGCACGGATTCCACACCGCCTAAGGGGTATATTTGCCGCAAGACGCACACATCAGGGAGCACAGTGGAGTTTTCATCAGAAGGTGATTGGACACAGAGCGGGAACACGTTCACGTCTAACAAAGGAGTCCAATCCACGTGGGCGAAGATAAAATTCCTTACCTACGCGGCCAACACGGTAATCACTGTGAAGATTACAGCGTCCAGCGAGGCGAACTACGACTGGGGCTA
>DBKH01000014.1 GCA_002297815.1 Bacteroidales bacterium UBA755
CCCTGTAGAGAGACGCGAACGCTCTAGCGACCTCGTCCTCCGTTCCGCCTATTATCCCCCTGTACGGGGCGTAGAGTTCGGTGATGATGTCCGAAAATGTGGTCTTGCGCCAGTCCACTGACGGATTGAAGGTCTCGAAGCGGGCCTGCCAAGTGTCCACGGTGCTCCCGATGTAGCCACCGAACGGCCCACCGGAGAGGCTCTCGATGAATTGGTACTGGTGTTCCTCGACCGGGACGACGAGGCTCTGGAGCGCGAGGACCTTTGTCCCAGTGCGGTAGTTCTTCGCCTCCATCTGCCCGGAGGTGACCTGGTTCGGGTTGGTGTTGAGCTTCTCGAAGCGGTCCGTGCAGGAACCCAGAGTCAGGACAAGGCCCAGGCAGACGGCACTGAATGGTCCCGTTCCGCAAAGCGGGCTCTTTGTTGAATGGAGAAACTTGATATTCATAATGTTGTGTTTCATAAAATATTCCTCCGTCATTTTAGAAGTCAAGTTTGACATTGAGTCCGAGGCTTCGGAGCGACGGCATCATAAAGTAGTCAATGCCCTGGTAGTTGTTGCCGGTGGAGGCGACGGACTCAGGGTCGAACGGTGCCTTGCACCAGATCATCCAGAGGTTGTGCCCCACGAGTGACAGAGTGAGGGCTGCCTTGTCCTTGAACCATTTTCGCGGCATGGTGTAGCCAAGTGAGAGTTCTTGGAGCCGGAAGTTGGTGGCGTCGTAGGTGTAGTACTGCGGAAGACCGCTCTGCGAGCCGATCTTCTGGTACCATTTCTGGGCTGAGACCAGCTGCCTGCCGTTGACGAGGACTCCTCCGGCGTCACGCGCGTCGGCGCTTGCCTTTGACACTCCGTAGAGGTCAAGGTTGGCTTGGGTGGCGGAGTAGCAGACACCACCTATGCGTCCGCTGACGAGAATGCCGAGGTGCAGCCCCTTCCAGGTGAAGTCATTGCGCCACGCAAGGTTATATTCAGGGAACACGCTTCCGAGGAACAGTTCCTCCCCGTTGTCTACGATGCTTGCCTCTCCGTTGTCGTCAAGTTCGATGTAGCCGTAGTTGTTCCGCTTAAGGTCCGACGTGGTGTAAAGGTCTCCGAGCGTGCCTCCCTTGCGGAGGATGTACTTGGCCTTTCCGAGAGCCTTGATCTCCAGCTTGTCAAGGTCGAGGCTCTCCCCTGTGACAGGGTTGACAGCCCCGTCGGCAAGGTCTCGGATCTCGTTCCTGTTTCTGCTGAAAGTGAAGCCGCTGTCCCAAGTGAACCCGCCCCAGGTGTGGTTGTAGCCGACGCTGACCTCGATTCCGGTGTTCCTTACGCTGCCTGTCTGAAGGTAGATGGTCGTGTAGGAAGAGGACGGCGGGAGTGACGGGTCGAAGGTCTGGTTGTAGGTGTCAGCGAGGTACCAGGAGACATTCACGCTGAGGTCCTGCCAGAGTTTGGCCTCTATTCCGACCTCGTAGGTGAGTGTCCTTTCTGGCTTCAGATCTCCGATTGGGTAGTGCGTCTTGTCCTTCCAGATCCTGTTCGTGGCGTCATATTCATAGGTCGGGATTGTCAGAAACCTTGGGAAAGGCATTCCGACAGAGGCTATTGATCCACGAAGCTTGAGGTAGCTTACCGCACCCATATCCCAGACGGACGTAGGGACCCACGAGAGTCCGACTGACGGGTAGAAGAAGGACCTCGTCGAGGAGCCGGCGAGCTGTGAGGCCCAGTCGTTACGCCCGGTGGCGGTGAGGTAGAGCATCTTTTTCCACCCGATCTCAACGCTGCCGAAGACGGACTGCGTCTCATCGTTCCATCCGCTCTTTGAAGCCCGTTTCTTGGTGTCGTCAAGGTCGAAGACATTGAACACGTTGGCGAGGCCGTTGTCCTGGATCGGCCCGCCGTAGCGCAGCTCATCGGTGCCGATGTTGTTGTAGGACGCTCCGAGGTTGGCGACGATGCTCCAGTCCTTGCCGAGCGTCTTGTTGACGTTCATCATTACGTCGGCGTAGGTCTGCTTGTCGTAGGCGCGCGCCTCGGTGTAGTGTCCGTTGACCCCGCCTTCAGTAAGAGTCGCGTTCGATGAAGCGTAGAGCTTCTGGGTGAACAGGTTGTCGGCGTTGTCGATGCGGACGCGCCCCGCCACGTTCAGCCATTCCAGAATGTCGAAACTGGCGGAGAATGACATCATATAGCGCTTCTTGTCGTTGTTCCGCAGGTTGCGGTAGTTGATCCAGTAAGGGTTCTGCATCCTGAGGTCGCCCTCAAGGTCGGTGCTCCAGAACTGTTCCATCAGCTTCGTCCCGGCGTTGTACCTCTCAAAGTTGCGGTATACATCGAAGTTGTCGCCCCTCGGAAAGAGGTAAACCGGCACGAGCGGGTTTGAGTACACTCCCTGATTGGTCATATTCTGATCCTTCTGGATGATGTAGCTCGCACTTGCGTCTATCTTCAGCCTGTCCTTGAGGAAATAGCTTGTATTGCGGAAGGTGAAGTTGTAGCGGTCGTACCTGTTGTTCGGGATGATTCCGTCGGAGTTGACCGCCGCAGCGGAGAAGTAGGTCTGGTTCTTGTCCGTTCCTCCGCTGACCGAGAACGCGTTGGTGTAGGTGCTTCCCGTCTCGAAATAGTCCTCAGGCGAGTAATTGTAGCGGGCTGATTCAGGAATATACGGCCCCCAGCTGTAGGTGCCGCTGTTGCCTGTCTTACCGTTCAGTCCCGTGCCGTAGGAGTTCTGGAACTCAGGAAGACGGAACGGGGAGAGGAACTCGGTGTTGGAAGAGAAACTGGCCTTCACGTTGCCCGACTGCCCTTTCTTCGTGGTGATCATCACGGCGCCGTTGGCGGCCTCCGAGCCGTAAAGCGCCGCTGCGGCAGCGCCGGTCAGGACGGAGATGCTCTCGATGTCCTCTGGGTTGATGTCGGCGATGGACTCGGACTCTCCCTTGGAGTCGAACTCGGTGCCGCCACCGCCCCCGAAATTGTACATCGGGATGCCGTCAATGACGTACAGGGCGTTGGACGACTGGCTGATGGACTTGTTGCCGCGCAGCACGACCTTGGACGCTCCGCCGACACCGGAGGACGAGGAGTTGATGTTGACTCCGGCGACCTTTCCGCTGAGGGAGTTGATGAAGTTGGCGTCCTTGACCGTGTTGATCAGGTCGGACTTGACCTCCTGAACGTTGTAGCTCAAGGCTTTCTGGTCGCGCCTGATGCCGAGCGCGGTGACGACGGTGCCCTCAAGCGAGACGGCTTCCTCGTTCATTGTGACATTGAATATGCTCCTGTCACCGATCGCGAGCGTGACCGTCTGGTAGCCGAGGCTGTTGAACTCCAGCCTGCCGCCCAGTTGTTCCGCCGGGACTGGCAGGGAGAAGCGTCCGTCAATGTCGGTGGTTGTGCCCGTGGTCGTCCCCTGCACGAACACCGAGACACCGGGGACCGGCTGACCGTTCTGGTCTGTCACCGTCCCTGTGAGCGTCCGAGGCTTCGCCTTCGGCTTGTTGGAGAGGTAGATGTAGTGCCCGTTGATCTCGTAGTCGATCCCGATCGGGCTGAAGACCTGTCTGCACACATTGCCTATCGTCTCGTTCTTCACGGAGATGCTGACCGTTCTGGTCAGATCGATCTGACTTGTGAAGAACAGGTACGGAGACTGTCCTTTGATATCGTCCATCACCTTCTGAAGGGTGGCGTCCTTCAACTCAAGGTTGATCCGGATGTCCTCTTCCTGCGGCCTGGCATTCACGCTGACCGGTGAGGTGATGATGAGAATCAAAGAACAGGCGATGCCGCAAACCTTTTGCAGAATGCTGTTTTGATACATAAAATAGAATATTTTGATGGGTTAAAATGTTTTAATATTTGCGGTTGAAAATAGTATGGACAGTGCATAGCCATCCGTTCCCTGATTTCTTAATTGTCTGATGATGAATTACCTGATGGTGATGACCCCTGTCTTGTAGTCCTTTGAATATGTGAAGTCAGCGAAGTTCTGAAGGTGCCGCAGGGCGGTGTCGATGCCGTCGCTGACCCTCAGCTCGCCTGTGGTGTAGCGCAGCACAGGAATATTCCCGCACTCCAGCCTGATCCTGACATCATAGACTTTCTCCATTTCCCTCTTAAGCTCTTCGAAGTCCATTCCGTTGAGGTTCAGGATGCCTTGTGTCCAGCAAGTCTCCGAGGCCACGTTGGTCTCGCTGAAGGCGAGTGTTCCATCTTTCAGCACAACCGTCTCGCCGGGACGCATCAGCGTTTCCTTGGAGTCCTCCCCGTGGCCGCGCACCTTGACCGATCCCTCAACCAGAGCAACGCTGAACGCCTGCCTTTCCTCATCGGCCTTGACGTTGAACTTGGTGCCCAGCACGACCACATCGGAGGCGAACGTGCTCACGACAAACGGCTGCCTCTCATCATGCGTGACACTGAAATAGGCCTTTCCCGAAAGGCTGACTTTCCTTTCCTTGCCTTTGAATATCACAGGATAACGCAGTTCGGAGCAGGGACTCAGCAACACTTTCGTCCCGTCCGACAGTGTGATCTCCATCTTGTTTCCGGCAGGGACTGAGATGATGTTCTCGGCCTCGGCTATCATCCTGTCGTCGTGCCTTTTCATAAGGTAGCCGCCGGACAGAAAGAACACGCCAAGCAGCACCACGGCGGCGACTCCGCTTACAGTGCGCAGGAATATTTTCCTTCTCCTTTCCTGACGTTCTTTCACGGCTTTTTCCTCGCGGATGCTTTCCGCCGTCTTGCTGTTCAGGGCAAAACGTGAGAGCATGTACACCTTGTAGATCCTGCTCAGATGGTCATAGTTTTCCTTGTCTTCCGCCCATTTGTTGACAGCGGCGTTCTCCTGCTCGTCCGTCTCCCTTGCGACGAACCTGTAAAGCAATGTGTCATCGATTTTTATCATATTCCTGACTCAGTTTTACGTTATTTCTATGTGGTCTGTACCGGGCATATTCATTCAGCCCTCTGACAATACTACGATTGAGCCGTGCCTTTCCGTAAATTTAATTGAGTTTTTTTTCAGGAATATTCCCGTTCGACCGTTTTTTTCTGGATTATTATGAGAAGCTGTTTTGAATTGTTTGTTTGAAGGTTTATTTAAACAAAAAGCGGAACAACTTCTGAAAATCGCTGATTTTTGTGTAAGTTTGTGCCTGTATGCAGACCGTGGACAGACAGACGATGACACTGTTCGAAGACCTTTACAAGAGTAACCAGAAGATCTTCGAGGAGTTCGCCTGTTATTTCCTGAAGGATTCGGAGACGGCGAAAGACATTGTGGCGGACTGTTTTGTCCGCTTGTGGATGTCCCGTGACAGGGTGGCCTTTGACAATGCAGTGGGCTATATGTTCAGGTCTGTGCGGAACGCCTGCCTGGACAGGATGAAGTCTTCGGCGTTCAGGAATGAGTTGAATGACCTATCGTTCGGCAGGGAGGAGAATCCGGTCTATTACCGGTTGGTCGAAGAGAACGACCTGTCGGATGTCTTCACGGACGAGATCATCGCCATATTTCAGAAATGCCTGGACGAATTGCCTGAGGAAAAGCGCCGTTCGTTCCTGCTCAGCAATGTGGAAGGGTTGAAGTACAAGGAGATAGCGGAATTGCTGAACATTTCCGAAGACAAGGTTGACAACAACATCCGCTCCGTTCGCAAAGCCCTCAAGTCCAGCCTGAAAGACTACCTACCAATGATTCTGCTCACCTTCATTAGTGTCAGATAAATTGATGCCCGCCGGCTGGTGTCTATCTGGTTCTCGAAGCGCATTTTCGGGAGATCTGGCTTTGGGGGGCAAGAAATATGTGAATATTTTGGTTGCGAAAACCAGAGAATGGACGTATATTGAGAAGAGCGTTTGGCTCGGTTTTGTTTAATGATTATTCAATAACTTGCTTATGAGGATTATACACACTAGTGACTGGCATTTGGGACATATTCTGTATGGGTACGACAGGAGTCGGGAGCAGAAGTCAATGCTCAGTCAGATCGAGGAGATTGTCAAGACAGAGAAACCTGACGCATTGGTGGTCAGCGGGGATGTTTACCACACGGGACAGCCGTCAGCGGCTGTGCAGAAGATGTTCACGGAGGCGGTGATGAGGATGCACGACGCATGCCCGGAGATGGAGATCGTCATCACTGCGGGCAATCACGACAGCGCATCGAAGCATGAGGTCTCACGAATATTATGGGAGACCCAGAAAGTGAATATGATAGGTTCCGTGGATAAGAATGATCTTGATAAACTGATCGTTGAGGTGTCTGGAAAAGGCTTTGTCATCGCCATCCCGTATGTGAACGAGAGGAGTGTCCCGGAAGGGTTCTGCCAGAGTCTGTTGGACAAGGTGGCGGAAAGGAACACGGGCAGCCTTCCGGTCGTCATCTCCGCCCACACGACCGTGGACGGAAGCAACTTCACGGGACACGAGGATATTCGGGAATTAAAGGATATTCGGGAATTATCTGTGGGAGGTATCGATTCTGTCGGATTGGAGGAGTTTGGCGAAGGGTATGACTACATCGCGCTCGGACATATTCATAAGCCGCAGACCATCGCGGGTTCCCGGGGAAGGGTGCGCTACTGCGGCACACCGTTGCCGGTAAGTTTCGACGAGGCTTACCAGCATAGTGTCTCGGTGGTGGAAGTCGGGTCGCACGGAGAGACTCCGCAGGTGCGGGAGGTGCCTGTGGGCAATCCGCATCCGTTGGTGAATATTCCCGTGTCCGGCTTCGACAGGTGGGATAAGGTGAAGGAACTGCTGAAAGATTTTCCGAAGGATAATCCGGCCTACATCAGGCTGAATGTTGAGGTAGAGGACAGCCTTCCTCCTGACGCGGTGGTCGAGGCTAGGAACATCCTGAGTGGTGGTCTAGGACTTTTCTGCACGATAAACGCGCGCTGGTCCGCTGCGGGGAAGTCGGACCGGAAAACCCTTTCCGTGGCGGAGTTCCGTGCCATGGAGCCGCTTGAGGTCGCGCGCCTGTACGCTGAGGACACGGGGATAACATTCACGGATGAGCTTGCGAACCTGTTCCGCGAGGCTGAGAAAGAAGTTAAGGATGACAGAAATAACTAATTTAGACTGACTTATGAAAATTCAAAAACTTACGATTTACAACATCGCATCCATCGAGGACGCTGTGATTGATTTTGACAGCAAACCGCTGTCCGACTGTGATGTGTTCCTCATCACCGGCAAGACCGGGGCGGGTAAGAGCACCATTCTGGATGCCATCTGCCTGGCATTGTACGGAGACACGCCAAGGTTGGCAGGCACGCAGATGGAAGGCAGCTCCGCTGACCATGGGGATGATGTCAAGGTTGACAGTCCTGCGAGACTTCTTAGGCAAGGGACCGGAAGCGGTTTTGTCAGACTTGAGTTCAAAGGAACCAATGGGGCTGATTATGTGGCCGAATGGTCGGTGGCTCGCGCTAGAGGGAAAGCAAACGGGAGGATACAAAAGAAAAAGGATGATTGGACTCTTAAAAACCTGGATTCAGGGGCTCTTTACGTGGGAAGTAAGGAAGTCAATGCGGAAATTGCCTCTGCCGTTGGCCTGAGTTTCAACCAGTTCTGCCGAACCACGATGCTGGCTCAGGGAGAGTTTACCAGATTTCTCAACAGCAAGGACAACGAGAAGGCTGATATTCTGGAGAAGATCACTGGCGTGGACATCTACACGAAGATCGGAGCCAAGGTTTATGAGATAACAAAGCGGAAAGAGGAGGCTTGGAAGGATGCCGAGCGGAAAATTAGCGATGTCAAGATTCTTTCCGAGGAAGAAAAGAAGTTGAAACTCAAGGAGAAGGAAGATAAGTTAGCTGAGGCGGAATCCGCCCGCGCGTCAAGGGACGAGTGCGGTAAGAAAAGGGATTGGCTGAGCCAGGATGCCAAATTGAAGGCTACGATTGAGTCTGACTCCAAAGCTGTCTCAGAAAGAGAGGCTGTGACAAGGACTGATGAATATCTTGCCGAGGAAAACCTTGCGGTCTCGTTCAGGGCTACTGAGGCGGTTCGGGGGAATATGAAAAACCAGAAGCGGGAAGAGGAGGCGGCTCTGGAGGCAAGGACAAGGCTTTCCGGACTGTCAGAGAAATACCGGTCGGTAAAGGGCGGTTTGGCTTTCCTGAGTGACGAGGAGAAGAGGCTTGCCGAGGATAAAGCCTCTGTTGAAGCTGAGCTGGAAAAGGATGCTCCTTTGCTGCCTGTCCTTGAGAAGGAACAGACCATAGCGGGGCACATAGGAGTTATCGAGAGCGGACGGGAATATATTCGCGAATCAGAAGTCGAGCTTTTGCGCCTAAGGTCGGATTTGACGGGGGTGTGGCTTCCGGCATCGGAAAAGGCTAAGTCGCTGGAGTCTGAGGCCGGGAGAGAGAGGATGCTTGCGGAGGAAACTCAGAAGAAAGCGGAAGATGCTTTGGCTGAGTCGAACGCTGCTGCTGTCCGTAAAGAGATAGGCGACCTGAAAGAAAAGTCGGTGAATGTCAAACTGGCTCAGGAGCGGCTTTCGCTCCTTGAACAACTGATTGCCAGGCGCAAGACAGAAGCGCAAGACATCGCTGAGAAAGAGAAGAGGCTTGAAGGCAAGATCGCTGAACGAGACTCTCTAGCCAAGGCCGTTGATGCTTCCCGTATTAAATCCGAGTTGGCTGACGAAGTCTATAGAAAGCTAAGTATGACGGTTGAGGACACCGTCAAGGCTATCCGTAACAACCTTCAGGTCGGGGACATCTGCCCTGTCTGCATGAGGGAGATCGAGTCAGCGTTGCCGACAGATTTAGAGCTGCGGAAACGTCTCGCTCCTATGGAGAGTGCGTGTGAGGAGGCTAGGATAATTTACCGTAATGACAAGGAATGTTACGATCGTCTTGTGGCTGAGATTGTGGCGGAGTCGGAGCAGTTGCAGAAACGGAAATCCGCCTTCGAGAATGACAGTGAGGTGGACCGGATGACGGAATCCGTGAATATGGCTGCGAAGAAATGCGGTCTGGCGACTGTTGATGACGGCACCAAGCTGGCGCTTCATACGATGAGTCAGGGAATATGTCAGCGTCTATCTGAACTTATTGAAAAAGAGAAGGTTTGTGCCCGTCTTGAAAAAGAAGCCGCTGAAGCTCGTAAGTCAAGTACTGCTGCAAGAGATGCAGTGGATAAGGCTGTTGCTGCGCGTGTCAAGGCGGATAATGATGTCCAGTCCAAGAAATCCGAGATCGAAAGGGTGGAGGCGTTGGTGTCTGACAGGCGAAAGTCCGTTTTGTCGGCTGAGCAAGCTGTCGGAGGCATTCTTGCCGGCTCTCCTTGGGGTGAAAACTGGAGTGAAGACACTCTGATATTCATGAAAAATCTTGAGGAGGCGGTTCGTTCGCACCAGAAGAGGGTGGAGCGTGCGGAGAGCCTGAGCAAGAAGATTGATGAGTTGAGGGCTCGGATTGGCTTCGTGCAGGGAACTGTGGAGGCCATAGAGGAGATGATGCCGTCGTGGAAAGAACTGACGAGGGGTGAGACCGTGAATATTCCGGAACTGTCAATGGAGGCGGAGTCTGTCAAGAGCGCATTGATTCTGGAAAGGCACAAACTTGCTCTTGCCGAGGAAAACGCCAAAGCTGAGTCAGCCAAGGTTGAGGCGTTTTTAGAGGAGCATACTGAATATGACAGAGCAGCGTTGAAGGCTCTTTCTGAATATTCAGAGACAGCTATCGCTGAGATAGAACGCAGGCACAAAAAGGCTTCTGACGAGTTAGCAGCTGCTAAAGTCGCATTGGCCACGGATCAGCGGAATGAGTCTGAGCATCAATTGAACAAGCCTTCGCTAGAGGACGAGGACACGGTTGAGCGCTTGGATGACTTGTACAAGATAAATGACAAGGCAATGTCTGACGCTGCCAGTCAGGAGGTTCTTCTGACGGAGGCTCTGAGGCAGGATGAGGAGAACCGTGGAAAGGTCGGCAGACTGAAAGAGATTGCTGACAATCTAAGGAATGAGTTGCTGATGTGGAACCGCCTGAATGATCTGATTGGCGACAGTAACGGCAAGAATTTCAGGAAGATAGCCCAGAGTTACGTCCTTGGCAGCCTTGTGAAGGCAGCAAACCGCTACATGAACGACCTGACCGACAGGTATGTCCTGAAAGTCGTACCGGGTACGTTCGTCATTGAGGTCGAGGATGCCTACCAAGGCTACGTCTCCCGTCCGGCAAGCACGATTTCCGGTGGAGAGAGCTTCCTTGTGTCCCTTTCCCTGGCCTTGGCTTTGTCTGACATCGGTGACGGTCTGGCAGTCGGCACCTTGTTCATCGACGAAGGTTTCGGAACCCTTTCCGGTGAGCCTCTCCAGAATGCCGTGAACACGCTGAAAACCCTCCGCACCAAGTCCGGCCGGCAGGTAGGCATAATCAGCCACATCGAAGAACTTCAGGAGAAGATCCCTGTCCGGATAGAAGTCAACCAGAACGAGCGCACCGCCACCAGCACGGTGACAGTGGTTTCCTGATAGAGATCTGTTTGCTGCAAACTCATACATTTTGCTGCATGAAATTGCCTATTTGGAAGTTGAATAAATGAATATTGCTGCCTTTTAATTGTTAAGGAATATGCCGCTGAACAAGAATGCCATGGCAAGGTACCATCGTCTGGACGCTTGCTTTAAGGATAAAGACAAGAGATATTACATTGAAGACCTAATCCGGGAATGCAGCGATGCAATCCGGACTTCGGATGCCCCTGAAGCGACAGTCAGCAGAAGTCAGGTGTTCGCTGACATAAAGAATCTGACGGATGAATATCCCGGATCGATAGTCAAGGTGAGAGATGAGCGGGGGCGTGTCTATTATCGGTATGCGGATCCTGGCTTTTCGATAAACAACAGACCGTTGTCTGTAGATGAGGCCAAGATGATCCGCGACACGATCCAAATGCTCGGACGTTTCAAGGGCCTGCCGTATTTCGATGAACTAGAGGACGCAGCCAAGCGCTTTGAGGAATTTGGCCTGACATCGGGGAATTTTGACTGCGTAGGATTTGAAAGCAACGAAGACCTCGTCGGGTTTGATAATTTCGATGGACTCTTCAAGGCGATAGTGGGAAGGCTGGTGTTGAAGATAAGATATTCACCAGCCTTTGGTAAAGAGGAGGATCGAATATTCCATCCGTATTATCTGAAGCAATACAACTGTCGCTGGTTCCTGCTAGGTTTCGATGTGAAGGTGCTGGCCATCAGGAACTTTGCGTTGGACAGGATAAAGGGATTCTCTGTCGTGGATGGCATTGAATATATTCCTTATAGCGGAGGCGGCTTTGATGAATACTTCAAGGACGTGGTTGGCGTGACCATTATGGAGAATGTACCTGTTCAGGACATTGAGTTCCTTGTGTACGATGAGAAGACTTATAATTATTTGCTGACCAAACCGTTCCATAGCAGCCTCCGTCTTATGAAGGAGTACGTCTCTCCAGAGGACCCGGCCAAAATGAAAGTGACCGTCCGCCCGAACTTTGAGCTGGAAGCCGTCCTGCTGAGGTACGCCGACAACATCCGCATCGTCTCCCCCGACCCCTTCCGCCAACGCTTCCTCGCCCGCATCCGAAAGATCCTTGAGCGGAATGAGTGATTAGTTTCCTGATTGTCAAAAAGTAAGCATCTTGCATCTGTAGGTGTAGGATGCTTTGTAGGCTTTCTTCAATTCTTCAGATAAGAAAGACCTTTCGATTAGCTGTAGGGCTTTGGGAACGGGAGATGAGAATGTCTCCAATTCTTTGGCTATCACCTTTCCCGGAAGTCCGATCCTCCTCCCGAACTCGGTGAAATCATCGTGGCCTATGTTATGCGTGTCCGACATATTCATACCCTCTTTGAAAAGGCCCCTGTCCAATGCGAATATGCGAGGTTCCCGGAGTTGCAGTGATGTGTTGACAAGGTCATAGGCAGGGGAAAGCCTATATTCCCCGTTTCTTTCGATAAGTGAGAAATTTTTAAGGTGAGCATCGTCATTAAGCGTCACGAAGTTGAAAAGGAGCAGCCTGTAGAAGCGTCTTATGTCAACAAGTGATGCTTTAACGTATTGGCGTATCACCCCGGCACATTCCTCATAGCTTGCTTTGGCGTATTTATAGTTAATTCCACCATTGTCTTTGCTGTAGCCGAGTAGAGCGGCAAAATCTTCCTGTTTGTACTTCCCATGTGAATGGACATCAAATCTTTTTGTGAGATATGCAGGAGTTCCATCATCGAAGAAGCAAAGCCCGTTGGCTGCTGTCTCTATTCCATAGGCTTGAGAGGCGATCTGCATCGTCACGTGCTCATTGGCATTGCAATAATCCTTGTTTATGATGTGATAACCGGTTGGACGCGGTTTCAGGATAAACGTTCCCTGCTCATTCTCATTGCTGTACCGTAGTCTGCCATCATCACCTGCCACTACAGAAAACTTTGTCTGGACTCCGGAAAGTGAGATACGTCCAGCGTTTTTGATTGCTATGTCTCCTTCTCCTGACTCGTCCTCAGGACTTGCGCCAGCGAATATGTGTGAGATCTTTCTTCCATCGAATAGAGACCTTATTGCCGATGGTGAATATGTGGCATATCCCTCTTCGAGCGTTGACGGGCAGATGTTTAATTTGTTCATGCTTCGATGGTTTTGACTGTTATAGCACCTATGGTGTCAAATGCGCAGGTCGCCAGCATTATCCCGAAGTCATCCTCTGGATCTATTCTGAGAAGCTGTGACTGAAGTTGCCTGTTCTCTCCTTCAGAAAGCATATTCGCAAAGGCCGGAAAGAGATATTTTGAGTGATATGGCTCATTCCTGAGCGGTAAGGTAAGGCTCACCGGTTCGGCATTTTCTCCAAGGAGATACGCTCTGTCGTAAGTGAATGAATATTCCTTATTGTCATCCTCCAGTAGTGTCCCGCATTTTATTCCGTGCAGGAAGATCTCGCAAAGTCTCATGATTTCAGTCCTTTAGTTTAGTTGCCATTTCAAGTCCCAACACCTCGCAGATTGACAGGTAAGTGGAGATTTTAGGGTCTCCTTGCCCTCTCTCCACCGCCACTACAGTGTTTGTGCTGATTCCAGCGAGATCCGCAAGCTCCGTTTGTGTTATGTCAAGTGCCTTCCGCCGTTCTTTTATCTGAATGCCAATCCTCTTCATTTTCGCAATGTGTTGGTATTATTAGGCAATTATAATGATTATTTATTGGAAATGCAAATAAAATCGTAATGCGTTGTGATTTTTTTTAACAATTGTTTGAGCGTTGCAAAGTCTTAACGTATCTGTCTCATCTTGTCATCCGTTTGTGGGGTTTATGTCAAATGGGAGCAATGGAGCGTCAGGTTCACTGGTGACATTACAAGCATTATAGTTGAACCTGTCAAAATCGGAGACAAAAGTACGGTCCTGAATGACCTTGAACTTGTCATATTCACTATAGGCCTTGCCTCTTCTTGAGAAATGGTACCTGCTGACACAACAGCTTTGTAATCGTTCATTGACAGGAAATGCTCCAGACGCTGTCTCCAATCATCCATTGTCGTGACGATGTGCCTTCGCGCGCGAGATTCAGCAAAATCACTATTGACTCTATAGCCCACAGCTATTATTGCATCAAAATTATAGAACAAAGGCGTGAGCTCTACATCGCGGTCTCCTTCAGACTGAACTATCCCAATTTTTCGGATAGTTGCCACCTCTGACAATTCACCGCTGTCGAATATCTGTTTCAAATGGTAATTGACAGTTCGCACATCCACTCCGAAAAGATCTGCCATCCTCTTCTGGGACATCCAGAATGTATCACCATTGAAGATAACCTCAATACGTGTCTCTCCCTGAGCTGTCTTATAGAATAATATATTGGAATCAACTGAATTACGAATAAGTTCTCCTGTCGAAACAGTATTGGTGAAGAACAGCCTTGCCTGCTGTACCATAGGTTTTTTCCCGTCTGCATTCTCGGCAATAATCAGACAAGCAAGGCGTGAAAGATGGAAGGTCTCCACTTTTCTGAAAGACCCTCCTCCGACTCTTACCATATCAACCGACTGGTTGAAATGCTCGTCGATTTTCATACCTTTCTCGTTGGCGACAGCAATGGCCTTGTCAATCACAGCCTTGAATTTCCAATACCCGGAATACCCAAGCGCGTCAGAAATTTCACGGGAATTCCAATATTCCTTTCCGTCATCACCCCTGTGCCGTAAGTCATCGAATACAGATCGAAGCTCCTGAATGTTGTTTTGTTGTTCCATAATCCACCAAATTTACTATAGTCAGTTGAATTATTAGGTAATATTTGCGTTCCATGGGACTCGCTGAGGATCTTGACTCCACGGAGCTCGCGGAGAGACTTCACGAGCAAATCCTTGTCGTTGATGTCCTGAACCGTAATCTTGTCCGTAGGGACGAGGAGATAGAGAGACTCAAAGCCAGAATCGCGGAACTTGAAGGTGGGGCCAAACCCATTGTGAGGACCTGTACCAACAGCAGCGTTCCTCCCTCCAAGAACCCGATAGGCATCCCTCATACGCAACATTGCTATCTTCGGTCAGGAGCACCGCTGCTTGGAGGCTTTGGCGGCCCTTTACCCGGATAGGGCGCGCGAAGCGCGTAGGCCGTCATGGCCTCCAAGCAGCGGTGCCAAAGCAAGGTAAAGCATTGTCTGATTCATTTTCATAAGAATTAGTATCACCTACTCTATGTCTATACGCAACACGTTCTGTGTCAACGAGTGGTAAGAAATGTATTAATTATCATATAGTTAACACTTCGTCTTGAGTGTTAAACTGCTAAAGGCTTGTGGCTAAAATATTTATTAACAATGATTTACGAATTACGCTTACCTCCAGTTAGGGAACAGACCAAAAGTTGAGAGATAGAACGACAATTTTGCCGCGAAGTGCCGTCGAACCTCTCCATTTGTCGGTTTTGAACGACATTATAGTCTAAGAATGTCGTTCATTCCCTCCGGCATCAGATCTTTTACACAGGGTTTTGGACTAGCCACGATTTGTTGCGTGGTGATTGTGCGGAAATCAAAGACATGAGTTGCCACACATTGGAGGCTTTATTGGGCGAAAACGCTGCCGTGACGAGTCGGTAGGCGGGTTACGGTGTCAAATAGAGACAATATCGTCACCGAAGAGAGTCGTTGAGAGACTTTCGGTGACAAAAATGGGCAAAAATCGCGGCTTTGGAGTGCAGCGCTGAAGTGAAGCTCCCTACCTGAACAGTCGGTCGATGTCCTTGACGGTGTGGGGGAGGGCGAAGACTACGACGCGGTCGTAGGGTTCGATGCGGGTGGAGCCGATGGCGATGTAGGACTCGCTGCCTCGGATGAGGCCACCGATCACAGCGTCTTTTGGGAACGTGATGTCCTTGAGGGTGCCTTTGGTGATGGCACTGCCAGGAGCTACGGTATATTCAAGAACCTCGGCATCTGTGCCGCTCATGTACTTGACCAAGCGGGCCTTGCCACTGAGGGTGAACTTGAAAAGGCGGCCAGCGGTGATTAGTTTCTTGTTGATGACAGAATCGACCCCCATCTCCTCAGCTAGGTGTATGTACTCGATGTTCTCTACCTCAGCGATGGTGCGGTCAACACCGAATTTCTTCGCCACGACACAAGCAAGTACATTAGCCTCATCGTTGCCTGTCAGAGCTAGAAACGCATCGTGGTCCTTGATTCCTTCCTCAAGCAGAAGGTCTGAGTTTCTGCCGTCTCCGATGACCACAATCACATTGTCAGGAAGCCTTTCTGACAGAATCATTCCCCGTTCCTTGTCCCGTTCAAGAATCTTCACAGAACTGATTTTCGGGCTTAGTTTGGCTGCGACTAGTTCAGCGATGTCCGAGCCTCCGAGGATCATTACTTTGTCGATTTCGATGTTGCTCTTTCCGAGGAACTTCATCAGGAATGACATCCCTTCGCGAGTGGCGATGATAAAGACCAAATCATTGAACATGAATTTGGTGTCATACTTAGGCATGATTGTCTTTCCGCCACGTGAGATGGCAATCACACGGAACTGAAGCTCATCGCTAGTGGCTATCGCAGCAAACTCAGCGATCTTCATGTCCAAAAGAGGGGAGTCCTCATCCAATTTGAACACCTCGACCTGGAGTTTTCCCCTTGCGAAGTCCATGGATTCGGTAGAGGAAGAATGTTTGAGAAGATCAAAAATCTCATCTGCTGCAAGCCTTTCTGGGTAGAACATTAGTTCGATACCCATCTGCTTGAACAACAGCTTGTTCTCGGCTGAAAGGAAATCATTGTCGTCAATTCTGGCCGTGACTTTCTTCGCTCCGAGATTCTTAGCCAAAAGAGCGCTCACAAGGTTCACGTCCTGAGGCACGAAAGGCACAACGGAGATGAACAGGTCAGCGTTCTGGACATCAGCCTCACGCATCACCTTCAGTGAGGATGGTGCCCCTTCGATGGCTATCACGTCTGCAATAGCACTGATGTTGGCAAGCCTCTGCGGATCATCGTCAATGACGGTTATGTCATTGGCTTCAAGGCTCAGCATCTTAGCAAGATGCGAACCGACCTCTCCGGCTCCTTGAATGACGATTTTCATATAAACTTCCTTAAATATTCAAAAATTCCGTTACCTTTCAGCATCGCGAGCGGGATGATCCACTCCGGAAATAGTGGCGGGACATCTATCCCGCGGTGTGTGTCGGCATATTCTTGAATCTCCTTGACGTCAGTTTTGGAGCCAAGGCAGCGGAACTCTTTGTGTGCCTCCCAGACCGACTTGAAGCAGTCTTTTTTTCCTGTCAGTAGATAGACTAGAGCGGAACACCCGTCCAGGCATTTTCTTATGAATATGGTCCCTTTGGCGCGCCTGCAAGCTTTGACGGCCGCTTTGTCAGGAGTCAATTCCTTGACTTCCTGCAATGAATATGTCTTAGCGAGGTTGTTCTGGAGCATCAGCAGATTGTTCCTGTAGTTTAGCTTCAGCTTCCATGGGGAGTCGTTCGGCAGAGTGCCACCTCCAAGATGCCACACAACTGACTGAGGCACAACGAATATGCTCTTCCCTTCAAGTTGGAGTCTCCAGCAAAGGTCAATCTCCTCCATGTGGGCGAAGAACCTGTCGTCTAGCCCGCCCATCTTTGAATATTCCGTCTTGCGCACCATAAGACATGCTCCCGTGGCCCAGAAAACTTTGGCAGGGGAGTCATACTGGCCAGAGTCTTTCTCAACTCTTTTGAGAACCCTTCCACGGCAGAACGGATAGCCGAAACGGTCCAGAAAGCCACCGGCCGCACCGGCATATTCAAAGCTGTCTTTGTCGTACCAAGAATGGAGTTTCGGAGCGCATGCAGCGCAGTCTGGATGCCTGTCCATCCAATTCGTGAGCGGCCTAAGCCAGTCCTTAGGAACTTCGATGTCTGAGTTGATCAGGACAAAATATTCAAGATCAACGGCTTCCGGCAGCGAGCAGACGGCCTTAAAAGCTCTGTTGTAGCCACCGGTGAAGCCGTAGTTCTTGTCAAGGCGGATCTGTCTTACCGATGGAAACTTTTCGGACAGCATCTCCATCGATCCATCCGTGGAGGCACTGTCTGCAACGATGATTTCTGTCCCGTCCGTGGCCGAAGCCAGCAGACCGGGCAGAAAACGTTCAAGATATTCCTTTGTGTTCCAGTTTAGTATGACAACCGCCGTACGCATATTCCTTGATTATTCTTTGTTGCAGTCACCGTTGCCGTGGCAGCATCCACCGTCTTTCTTGCCTTCACCGTGGCAGCACTCACCATCCTTGTGCCCCTCACCGTTGCAATCGCAACCGTCTTTGTGGCAATGGCACTCGTGGTCTTCCTGAGGGAGGAACTCTCCGTGAAGGCCTTCCTTAAGTTCCTTCTCAGTAGCCTCACGCACGCTGACAACCTTGCCGGTGAAGTTGAGGGTCTTGCCGGCCATCGGGTGGTTGAAATCCATGACAACTGTGTCAGGTTTTACCTCATGAACGGTTCCCTGAACAACTTGGCCGGTGTTGCTAAGCATAGGAATGATCTGGCCGACAACGAGAAGATCTTCACGTACCTTGCCGTCAATCTCGAAGGCGGCTTTAGGAAGCTCAAAAAGTCTGCTCTCATCGAATGTTCCGTAGCCTTCTTCTGGAGTGAGTGTGAATGTGAACTCATCTCCCGGTTCCTTGCCCTCTACCTCACTCTCGAATTTAGGTAGAAGCATATGTGTGCCGTGGATGTAGCCAAGCGGGCGCTCTTCGGTGGCCTTGTCAGCGAGTTTTCCGTCAACAATTAGTTCGTAGGTCAGCTCGACCACATGGTTTTTCTGTACTTTCATAATGATGATTTATTGTTAAAATGTTTATTGTCTGTTTGTTATGACTTTGTACGTACTTGGTGTCACGCACTGAAGTCCACATTTCCGAACGCTAAGGTAGGAATAAGTTTTGACTTACAGAACCTCGCATCGTTCCCAGCAGCCAGAAGATTGTTCCAAAGTGTGAGAAGATTGCCGGTTATGAGCATTTCTCTTACCGGATGCACGACCTTTCCGTCCTTGAAAAGGAAGCCTTCAACTCCGAATGAGAAGTCACCGGTGGCGGAGTTGCTGTTGCCTCCGTTGAAGCCGGTCACGAGGATGCCGTCTCCTACAAGCCGCATCAGTTCGGTCTTGCCGCAGGTCGCTTCGACGAGCTCAGCGACCGATGTAAACGGTTCAGTGACCGAGATGCGACCGGTCTCAGAGCTTGTCGAAGAGACCTTGCAAGCGACCGATGGCGCGATGCATGCCAGCAGCACCGGCCTTGTAGCATCCTCGACAGTTGGCATGACCCCCATCTTCCGCGACATGTAAGTGTTCACGAAATACTCCTTGACCACTCCTTTCTCAATAATAGGAGTCTCACTAGTCGCAACCCCTTCTGAATCAAACAGCCTTGACCCCGTCTCCCCGACACTGACCGGCTTGTCCCAAATGTTCAGCCATTCTGGGAATATCTTCTTTCCCAGTGAGTCCAGCAGAAACGAATTTTTTTGCTGCAATGAATATCCTCCCAAGGCGTTCAGAACAGGCGTTACCAGTCTCGATGCCACTTCGCTGTCAATAACCATGTTATATTTCCCACTCTCGACTGCAACCGGACCAATCTGAGACATGGCACGTTTGAATGCCGTCTCGCCACAGTCCTTGATGTTCAGATCCTTTAGCATTGGGGTTGCATCCCACCAGTAGCCACTGAAGCGATTCCCTTCCGCATCATGGACAGTCACTTCGACGCCATATTCAAAGGAAGTTTCCGTGTGGCGACAGCGCAGCCCGTTTGAATCTATCACCAACGAATCGAAGATTGAATCAGAATATTCCCCCTCTTCAGAGATGAGTCCATCGCTATGGTGTTTTTTGAATATGGCTGCATTGAGTGCCATCTTAAGCCTTTCGTCAACCGTTAGGGAAGGATATTCAGAATCAAACAACCCAAGTTCTTTGCCCGTGGTGGCGTTCTTCGCTGTTCTGGATGGATCTGGCAGGTCTCTGCATGGGTCTTCTGCCAGCATCCTGACGGTGGCTATGGCTTTCTTTAAAAAGTCGTCCAACTCGCTCTCTACCAGTCTGTTGGTTGAGAAACTTCCGAACTTTCCATCTACGAACAGACAGATGCTGATTGACCTGTCAAGGCAATGATTCACCTTGTCTAGTTCTCCGTTGAGAGTCCCGAACAGCTCCATTAAGCTTTTGTTCAGTGTGATGCGTACCTTGTCCGCTCCAAGTCTTAGAGCCTTTTGCAGACAGACATCAGCGACCTTGATCTCTTGCTCAGTTAGCATTCCGTTGATTTCTTCCATTCTATTCTCCTCCCACAGTCAGTTTGTTTATCAGTACAGTAGGAATGCCGCAGGACACCGGACAACTCTGTCCTTTACCACATGTCCATGCCCCATCGTCAATTTTAAGGTCATTACCTACGGCCACAATGTCGGCCAAGGCCTGCGGCCCGTTGCCTATGATGTTTATGTCTTTAACCGGCTGGGTCAAGTGCCCGTTCTCAATCAGGAATCCGCTCTTGACAAAGAACGTGAAATCACCCTCACCGATCTGTACCTCTCCGTTACTGAACTGATCTACATAGATTCCTTTGTTCACAGAGGCAATGATGCTCTCTTTGTCTGCCTTACCGCTTTCCATGTAGGTCGCCCTCATCCTAGGAATCGGGGCATAGCGGAATGATTCCCTCCGTCCGTTTCCGGTAGGGGAGACTCCGTAAAAATTTGCACTGATCCTATCGTGAAGGTACGAGGAAAGGACTCCGTTTCTTACCATGTAAGTCTTTTGTCCTTGGACTCCTTCGTCATCAAAGTTGATAGATCCCCTGTTGAATGGAATCGTTCCGTCATCCACAATCGAAATGCTTTCATCGCAGATTCTTTGCCCCATCTTCTCTGAGAAAATAGACTGTCCCTTTCTGTTGAAGTCAGCCTCGAAGGCATGTCCCATGGCTTCGTGCAGCAGGATTCCAGAAGCTCCGGCCCCCATCACAACGGGCATCTGTCCTCCCTTAGGACGTTTGGCTGCAAACCTGTCATCAACACCGGACACTATGCTATCCGCAATTTCGTCAAGCAAACTTTCTGAAAGCATTTCTGTTCCAAGCCTGTAGGCTCTGGAGGAGTTCTTGCTTTCAATTTTACCGTCTTGACTGAACACGACTGACGCTGACAGAATCCCCATCGGCCTAGTCTCGAATGTTAGCTCTCCTAAAGAGTTGAACATCATTATGTCACTGACCTGACCTGAGAACGACACAATGACCTTTACGACTCTAGAGTCCCTTTCATTGATCTTTTCCTTTAACTTTTCCATCCATGGAACTAGTAAGCTCGCATCGGTGGACCGCCAATCTTGTCCGTACGGGTACCTGTCCCTTGGGGGAGTTAGGCCCTTACATTGGATAGCTCCTGCGTTTCCGGTTCTGCTTTCCGCTATTTTAGAGGCCGCTGTTGCTGCCTCGGCTATTGAGTTTGAATCAGTGCTTTCGGAGTAGGCATAACCAGTTTTTTCTCCTTTGAGTACCCGGATTCCGACACCGTAGTCGATGTGGAATCCACCGGAGGAGACAATTCCGTCTCTGAGAAGCAAATCATTGTAAGATGTGTTCTCAAAAAACAAGTCACAATAGCTCCCTCCGCCTTTCAACCCGTCAGAGGCCAGTCTTTCCAACTGGGCTTCATTGGCTTGAAACAGATTGAGATAGAAATTCTTATCCTTGTACATTCTTATGTTTTCTTTTTTCTTCTTCCAGATGTTTTTCGTACTCCTCGTTGATAGCCTGAATCTTACTGAACTTTTCCGGTTCACGGATAATCTTCCCGTCTTCCGAAGCTTCTGCCACAATGGTAAAAGGCACGTTTGAGTTGTCAAGCAGCATCCACTTGTCACAAATTGGCATAAAATCGCGGAATAGATAGTGAAGTCCTACGTTGTAGCGACGCCGGATTGTCTCTTCTTTGATGTTATGGCCACCAGCCGCCACTCTGGCTGCCACCCTGGCCACTGCCAGATCGGGAGAGTTCAGCCAAAAGTACAAGATAGTTACGTAGTAACCTGCTTCTTTAGCTTCTTGTATTACTTTCAGTAGAAATCTGGTAGCCAACGTTGTCTCAATGCAGAAATCAGCTTTCCGTTGAAGCAAGTACCTCATTTTTATCAGCATATAGCGACTGGCAGCCACGTAGGCGCTTTCCGGCTTGAAAGGAGAGAGACTCTTCGCGAACTCATCAGAGTTCACGAATTCACTGCATTCCAACATTTCCGGCAGTAGTGCATAGGATGCGGTTGTCTTTCCAGAGCCATTGCAGCCAGCTATGATAAAAAGTCTAGGCATAAAACTTCAATCTCTCGCAAAGTCGCGGCATTATTTATTATACGGTATATTTCTTCATTTTGTTTTGGTTTGTGCTTTCGGATGAGTGATTCCGTAGCCGAAAAGTGAATAGTCCCCTTTGCAAGGATCTCCTGGGAAGATTCCAGCGAAGCATTCGGTTATTTCCTTTACCGTGGTGATGTCTTTCTGTTTTCTGGAAGTCAAACCGAGTGCGGTTGCCTCATCATAGACGTGGACATCTAGAGGAATAAGGAGATTTGCCGGATCGGAGTCCTTCCATATTCCCAAATCCACTTTTCCATCATTCCTTACCATCCAGCGCCTCATCATGTTGATCTTCTTGTTGGGAGCCTTGAGATCGGCCTTTTGCCCGAAGATCTCAGTTCGGAACTCGTTCTGTGTCAAATTCTCAAGGGAGGACCTTGACTCGTAGGCCGTTTTCAGACGGGAACATATTCCTGCTACTTCGCTCCATTTGATGGTTCGGTGGATGCTAGTTTCATCGTTACGCCATTTGCCGCCCATCACATAGTCGTAGGGGCGCCAGTCCATTTCATCGAACAGACGGCCACAGTCTCTGGTTATCATAGCCCTGCGTCCCCATGCGAAATGGGCAGCGAACACAGCTGCAATCTCCACGTCTGCCAATGAGCGTTTCCCGGCCTTGAAACGCTGAGCGAACAAGGTCGGGAACGCAATCGGATCTTCTTGGAAATACTGTGGGGAGTTGTAAGTCTCTGCCCACAGTATTAAAGTTTGTCTTGTCTCTTCTGTCATTATATTAATCCTTCGTTGCCGCCTCAAGTTTCTTTAGAAGGGCGAACATCACGACTCCGGCTGCGACACACAGACCCATCAGGATGCCCCAGTTGGCAGTAAGGGAAACCTTTTTCCACAAAAGACCAGGAATCGAGCTGAGGTAATTGCCGACAGCTGTTGCTGCGAACCAAAGACCCATCATCAGGCCTTTATACTTCGGAGGAGCTACCTTTGACACGAATGAGATTCCCATAGGGCTGAGAAGCAGCTCTGCGAAAGTCAAGATCAAGTAGGTCCCTATCAGATACATAGGAACAACAGGATCAGGTGCAACGGTTCCATTCAATTGGGCAGGCGAAGGTTGGCCGATAGAAGCAAAAATCATCACAAGATAGCCGCAGGCAGCAACGAGCATTCCTATTCCGATTTTTTTCGGAGCTGATGGCTCCATCCCATTAGGGTGCGCTGCTGTCCTCTTGGAAGCCAAAGCACTGAATATGGCCATGGAAACTGGCGTAAGAGCTACCACGAAGAATGGATTAAACTGTTGGAAGAGTTGAGGCTGAATCTCAAGGGGATTAGGAAGCCCTTTGTAGATTGCATAGGCACCACACCAAAGTGCGGCTGTCACAGCACCGCAGCCAATCTTGCCAGAGGACTTTTCAGACTGGAATATTCCGAAAAGAGTGTAAACCGATGTGGCAATAAGAGCCAGAGCCCAAATGTTGAAACCGATTCTGCTCCAGCCTTCTGAGGTGCTTTGCGTGTAGTCTCGTGCAAACCAAGTTAGCGACTGGCCATTCTGGTGGAATGCCATCCAAAAGAAGATCACTACCGCGAACACTAGGCAAAGGGCTACAATACGGTCTTTGGTTTGTTTATCGGTGAGTTCCACGTAGTTACCACCGGAGGCCTTGGCTTGGGTAGCGTTGACGTCAGCGTGCTTGAACCAGCTCTTACATCCGAAATAGATTGCGATGGAGACAACAAGAGAGACGCAAGCCACAGCGAATCCCATGTTGTAGGAAGCTGAGAGTTTGTCTATGTAGTAAGGGCAGAACTGGTCAAGACCCATTCCAGCCACATGTGCATCAGGCATCATCGCCATCAAGGTATTCAATTGCTCTGTACCTTCTGGCGTAATTGTTCCAGCCATCTGTTGGTGTGCTAGGGCCGGAATCGCGGCTTTGTAGATTAGACCTGCTTTTGCAAGGAACTTGTTTGTGATTGCTGTGGCAGCAGCTGGCGCGAACATGGAGCCGATGTTGATTGCCATGTAGAAAAGGCTGAAAGCACTGTCGCGTTTCGAGGCATATTTCGGATCATCGTACAGATTGCCTACCAGAACCTGAAGGTTTCCTTTGAACAATCCAGTTCCGATGGCTATCAGTAAAAGAGCCCCAAGCATCACAGCAACGCCCAATCCGTTGGCTGCGGTTGGAACAGCAAGCACAAGGTAGCCAAGGAACATCACGCAAATTCCTGTCACAACGCATTTCCCGAATCCTATCTTGTCGGCAAGCCATCCTCCCACAACAGGCATGAAATAGACCGCTGCGAGGAATATCGAATAGACTTGGCTGGCTGTGGACTGCTCCCATCCGAACTTTGCCTGAAGGAACAGCATGAAGATAGCCAGCATTGTGTAATAGCCGAAGCGCTCGCCCGTATTGGCGAGGGCGAGCGCAAACAAACCTTTCGGTTGATTCTTGAACATTATTCCTAACTTACTTGGTTACTTTTTCAAGCCACTTGACCATCCCAAGCATCACACCCATAGCAACAAGGCACATGCAAAGGAACACGCTCCAGCAAGCCCACAGAGGCATCTTGTTGTACATCAGAGGGCCAATCCACAAGAAGAGATTGCCGACTGCCGTTGCACCGAGCCAAAGTCCTTGGCAAAGTCCGAGAAGGTGTTTAGGAGCAACCTTGGAAACGAACGAAAGTCCGAGAGGAGAGATAAACAATTCTGCAACAGTGAGGAAGAAATATGTAGCAATTAGTACCCAAGGGCCTGCCTTCATTGTGGCCTGCTGAGCTACATCCATTCCTCTGAAATCGGTGGCTGAAGGATAACCCATTACGCCAGAGAATATTGCAAGGAAGAGATAGGCCGTTGCAGCGATGCCCATTCCATAAGCAATCTTGCGAGGGGTAGAGATCTGCTTTCCTCTTTTTCCGAGTGCACCGAAAATCCACATGATAATCGGGGTAAGAACAATCACGAAGAACGGATTCACAGCCTGCCAGATTTCAGGAGCAATCTTGTCTGTGTTCACGAAGTCACGCGCGAAGAGCGAGAGGGATTGTCCATTCTGATGGAAAGCGAGCCAGAAGAAGATCACCACGCCAAGAACAGCGAAAAGAGCGTACATCCTCTGCTTGATCTCCTTTGCCATGGAGGCCTTTTCCTCAGCGGTATAACCAGTGTTGGCAGAAGCCTCTTTCTTAGTAGGGGTAGGGAATTTTTTCTTATTGACAATGAATATGATGAGAGAAATCATCATGGCCACGACAGAAGCAATGAAAGAATAGTGGATGCCAGCGTTGAAAACGTCCAGATAGTCAGTGCAGAATTGGCTGACAGCAGCACCACCTTGTGCAAGAACAGCGGGATCGGCACCGGCTTTCACTGCTTCGTCAAGGAAGTTCTGTGATGTGGTGCCGTTGTTTATGAACTCGTGGCAGAGTCTTGGAAGCTGCGAGTTATAGACAAATCCGTTGAATTTTAGCCACCAACTTCTCAGAAGAGGAGCTACGAAAGGTGCTACTAAACCACCGATGTTGATGAACACATAGAAGATCTGGAAACCAGAGTCGCGCTTTCCTTGGGCTTCTTTGAGGGCTTCTGGACCTTTCTTTGCCGCTTCGGCCTCGAAATTGTCGTACATCTGCCCTACGATTGCCTGAAGGTTGCCCTTGAAAAGGCCGTTACCGAAGGCTATAAGGAAGAGAGCAAAGCATGTCAGCGGCAGGAGCCAGGACTTGTTCTCAGGAGTGGCGAGGATCGGAACTGAGAGGACGACATATCCCAAGGCCATGATGATGAGACCTTTCTGGATTGTCCCCTTGTAATTCTGCGTGCGGTCAGCGATGATGCCACCAACAAGGCTCAGAATGTAAATTCCAGCGTAAAAGAATGAGTAGATAAGTCCTCCAGTCTCATCGCTCAGTCCGAACTTGGAGCAAAGGAAGAGGGTGAGAACCGCATTCATGATGTAGTACCCGAAGCGCTCGCCCATGTTGCTAAGCGCTGCGGAAATCAGACCTTTAGGATGTCCTTTCATACAGATGATGTTTTACTTTATAATTTTGTTTGTGTTATTAATATTTCACCAAAATTAACCGCACAATCAATCTTATCTGCTTGCTTTACGAAGAGCTCAAATACGAGTGTGCGTAATAACAAGTCACTAATATACGAAAAAACTCCCTAAGTTGCCAAATTTTTGTGTATTGTCAGCATTTATAGGCCTGCGACATCTTTCACGAATGTGAGAAGAATGGTGTTGTAAGCCTCATCATCCTCTGGAATGCCAAAAGAACTGGTTATGAAGTGTTCGTCCCCATCCACTACGTAAGTGCGAAGATCCTTTGTCACTAGAGATGCCTTTTTTGTCAATTTCTCGAAGCAGAGAAACGGCACTTGGCTGTCTTTTCGGCTGTGCATCAGAAGTACAGGACGTCCATTAAGCTTGCTTATCGCTTTTAAAGGGGTGTCCTTGAACCCGTTGCAATCGAATTTGATTCCAGCATAAAGAGCAGTGGTAATCTTGGCCGGAGCCGAGAGTACAGGTGAAATGAATCGGCCAAACTGATAGCCGATGAAATCTTGTAGAGATGAAAACGCGGACATGGAGACAAGCGCATCGATGTCCGCATTCTCTCCGATAGATCTGATGGCAATCGCCCCACCCATTGACACTCCCATCACTATCACTGGAATGTCAGAGTAGGCCTTTTTAATATATTCAGTAACAGCTTTAACATCAGATGTTTCATGATAGGCTAGGCAGATTCTGTCTCCATCGCTTTCTCCATGTCCGCGAACGTCAAGCATCAATGTGGTCAGTCCAAGCTTGCGGAACTCCCTTGCGTGCCCGTAAAATGCTGTCACCGAAGGATTCTCAATTCCCGAAAGGCAGATCACAGCACCTTTGACTTCTCCCTCTGGCTTAACCTCAAGAGTGAAGATTCTGAATCCATCGGTTGTCTTCAACCACAGGGTGTCAGGAGATGGAAGTCCGGCTTCGGAAGCCAGATAGACCTTTCTGTAGTTGACATGCTTGTCACAAATCAACTCTATAAAGGCAGCGGGCCCTACGAACACAATTAATGAATATACAACCGCAACGACTGTTAAAGTCCACTTCAAAGCTTTTTTCATAATGTCTGAATATGTTTAATTTTTCACCGCAAAGTTACTTAGATAGAGCCTTCGCTCAAAGATGGCTTTGTGGACAATTTGAAGTGCTAATTTATTTATTACTAATTTAATAAATGCTTATGACATGGACAAACAATCCCCGTGTGCTGCGTTTGACGTGACACACGGGGATGGAAAATATAATTATGTAGAAGTGGACTAAAAAATTAGCATGTATGTAAGGGCCGCGAAAACTCCTCCTGCAATAGGGCCAAGCACCGGAACCCAACTGTATGACCACCAACTGTCGCGTTTAGGACTCTTGAACGGGAGCAGGGCGTGGGCGATTCTTGGAGCAAGGTCTCTGGCTGGATTAATAGCATAGCCGGTAGCTCCACCGAGTGACATTCCTATGGCCATGATCAGCATGGTGACAGGGAAGGAACCAACCGCACCGAGTCCGACTTCAGCAGTGTTCCCTTGTGCGGAGAACATCATGATACAGAAGACCAAAAGCCAAGTGCCAATGGCCTCGCATAGAAAATTCTTCCAAGGGTTGTAGATGGCTGGCATTGAGCAGAATGTCCCAAGCTTCGTGTCTGGATCCTCTGTAGCGTCAAAGTGATCTTTGTAGAACGCCCACACGAGAACCGCACCGCAGAAGCCTCCGAGCATCTGAGCGATGATGTAGCCAGGTACTAAATTCCATGAGAAAGAGCCATTGAGAGCGAGCCCGATTGACACAGCAGGGTTGAGATGGGCTCCTGAATATGGCCCGGCAATGAACACACCGCACATTACAGCGAAGCCCCAGGCCATCGTAATGACAACCCATCCGGCACCTTTGCCTTTGGATTTTTCAAGACTAGTGCACGCGCAGACCCCATCTCCCAATAGGATGAGTACAAGCGTGCCGATAAATTCAGCTAGATAAGGATTCATATTCGTTAAATTATTTATTTTTTCGTAAGTGTCCTGCTGATTGCGTTGGCCCAACCTGCTTTCTTGGCGTTTACTGATTCTTCGTCCATTGACGGAGAGAAGACACGTTCGGCCTGCCATTGATTCTTGACTTCGTCAATGCTTTCCCAGAAGCCGACAGCCAGGCCAGCAAGATAAGCGGCTCCGAGTGCGGTGGTTTCTGTTACCTTTGGTCTGATGACCTTAGCACCTAAAATGTCCGACTGGAACTGCATCATGAGATTGTTGCGGGACGCTCCACCGTCCACCTTTAGCTCTCCTAGATGGATGCCGGAATCCTTCTCCATGGCGGCAACAATGTCCATTGTCTGAAAAGCGATGCCTTCAAGGGCAGCCCTAGCAATGTGAGCAGCGGTGGTACCTCGTGAAATGCCAAGAATGCTTCCACGAGCGTATTGATCCCAATAAGGGGCACCAAGGCCGGTAAGTGCTGGAACCATATAGACACCACCGTTGTTAGGTACAGAGGCTGCTAAGGCTTCAACTTCTGAAGAACTCTTGATGATTCCAAGACCATCACGAAGCCATTGAACAACTGATCCTGCTACAAAAATGGAACCCTCAAGGGCATAGTTAACCTTGTCTCCGATCTTCCAAGCAATAGTAGCCAAAAGATTGTTCTTTGAAATAATAGGCTTTTCTCCCGTGTTCATCAAAAGGAAGCATCCTGTCCCATAAGTGTTTTTCACAGAGCCCGGTTCGGTGCACATCTGGCCGAACAAAGCCGCTTGCTGATCTCCGGCAATTCCGGCTACAGGAACATTCTCACCGAGAAGGTCTGTTTCGCCATAGATTTCTGAAGAAGACTTGACTTCAGGCATCATGGAGATTGGAATATTCAGTAAATCAAGTAATTCCTTGTCCCATTGCAGGGTGTTGATGTTGAACAACATGGTGCGTGAAGCGTTGCTGACATCAGTGACATGCTCATGCCCTCCTGTCAGATTCCAGACAAGCCAACAGTCCACCGTCCCGAAGCGGAGTTTCCCTTGTTCTGCTTTTTCCCTTGCTCCCGGCACGTTCTCAAGAATCCAACGGATTTTTGTCCCTGAGAAGTATGCATCGATAATTAGACCTGTCTTGCAGCGGATCATGTCCGTCATCCCCGCAGCCTTAAGAGAGTCGCAATACTCGGAGGTCCTTCGGTCCTGCCAAACAATTGCATTGTAGATAGGCTTCCCGGTTTCAGCATCCCACACGATTGTTGTCTCACGCTGATTCGTGATTCCGATAGCCGCGATGTCTGCACCACCAAGTCCCAACGAAGTGACTGCTTCCGTCATCATGGCATATTCAGTAGCCCAGATCTCCATCGGGTCATGTTCTACCATCCCCGGCATAGGGAAATGCTGTGTAAATTCTTTCTGACGCACCGCTTTTGCCTCACCTTTCTTGTTGAAAACGATGGCTCTTGACGAACTAGTGCCCTGATCAAGGGCAATGATATATTCTTTCATATTCAAAAATTAATGAATATTAGTGTGTTAGTAATTCAATGGCTTTCGCTGCCCAAATAGCAGCTGGATAAACAAGGAATCTTCTCGTTTGCCCAAACAAAAATAAATAAATTCCCCAACAACTCCAAGAGCCGAGTCGATTACTGACTTCTCCATCGGATGATGGCGAGGTAGGTGAGCAAGATGATTTTTCGAGCCCTAACATTTAAAACGCATAGTTTTTCCTATATAAATTAGGATGCTAGGATTATTTATTATAAATTGCATATTATTTATGCTATTCTGAGAATTTTTATGGCAAAGAAATCAACTGTTAAGTCTAATTGGCCGAAGTATCTTCTCCAGTGGGGTGTGTTGGCCTTACTAGTTTTCTTTTTGAGCGGCCTCGCTTCGCTCATTTTCACTAAAATGGCAGCTCCGGATCCGGAGAAGTATTGCCCTTTCGGTGGCTTAGAAGCGTTTGGAACCTATCTTGCAAACAATTCATTGCCTTGCTCTATGACGAGCATGCAAATTGTGATGGGTATAGTTCTTGCTGCTGTAGTAGTTCTTCTTGGTAAACTATTCTGTGGTTATCTTTGCCCTGTCGGTACGGTAGAAGACCTTCTCAAGAAATTAAGACAGGCTGTTGGCTTTAAGGCATTCAACATCAATAGCAATAGTGTATTAGACAAAGCACTGAGAATTATTAAATATATTCTCCTCTTCGTTGCCTTCTACATGACCATGACAGCGAGCGAGTTGTTCTGCAAGAATTTCGATCCGTATTATGCCACGGCAACTGGATTTAAAGGTGAGATTACTCTTTGGATGTCGATTGTCACTGTAGCTATTGTGCTAATCCTAGGTCTTTTTGTGGATAGATTCTGGTGCAAGTACATCTGCCCACTTGGAGCAGTTAGCAATTCTCTCAAATTCTGGGTGTGGCTAGTTGTTCTGGTAGCTCTTTGGTGGGTGCTCGGCCTGTTGGGTATCCATATTGCATGGATCTGGTTGCTTGGAGCGATGTGCCTTGTTGGCTATTTGCTAGAGATTCTTTGTGGAAAGCCTAAGACACAGTTGATTGGAGTTGTGATAGACAACAATAAATGTACTGGGGCCTGCCGTCTTTGCCAGAAGAACTGTCCTTACAACATAGATGTGCCGACATTTGAAGGGAAGGTCAATTCTGTGGATTGTACACTTTGTGGAGAGTGCGTGGCCTCATGCCCTGTCAAAGCCTTGTCGATAGGTGTCAAACCTGGAGTAGAGAGCAAATGCAGCAAATTTACTAAGCTCCTCCCAGCGACATTGACAGTAGTGTCAGTCATCATCGCTTTTCTCCTCGGAGGAAAGTTCGAGGTGCCGACGATAGATGAGAATTGGGGAATTGAACCCGGAATGAAACTGGAAACGCTCAAGGTTGAAGGCCTTAAATCTGTCAAGTGCTTCAGCAGTTCAAAGGCATTCAAGGCTAAAATGGAAAAGGTTCCTGGGGTTCATGGAGTCAAGACATTTGTCGGAAGCCATACGGTTGTTGTTACTTATGATGCTAACGCCACCGATGCAGAGAAGATAGAAGCTCAAATGTTTGTCCCATCCAAATTTAGAGTAAATAGCTTGGAACCTAATGCTTACGATTCTCTCAAATGCGTTACTATTAGGACCGAAAAGATGTTCGACAAACTCGATCTCAATTACCTTGGAATGCAGATGAGGCTCACTGAAAAGAAGATTTTTGGCTTGGAGTCCATGTACGATTGTCCTCTCATTGTCAAAGTCTATATGGCTCCTGACGAGGAGTTGAACGAGGCGTGGTTCAAGAATATTGTCGAAAAGAAGACCCTTGAGATGCCAGTTCATGGAGGCGGAGTCAAGATGATTGACCTCGGATTCAAGTTCATTAGGATGGAAAAAGGCTGCTCATTTGTCTCCACTCAGGATTACCTACGGATGATGTTCGACTCTTTCGCTGCTGAGTACAAGAAGAATGTCGATGCAGACGCTCCTCAATGGTGGTACGAGATTGTTGATCACAACTATGAGAAGCCGATAGTGAGAAGAGGAATGCCATTCCTAAGCAACCATCTTTCTTCTCACGATGGCGTTCTTGGAACATATCTTACCTTAAATGAGGACCTTGAGCCTTGCATCCGCATCCGCTACACCGCTCCGATGACAGATGATGAGCTTTTCAGGCTTATGACAATGCCTAAGTGGACCATTAAATACTCAGATGACGACATCCGTGAGGTAGATGCCAAGATGAGTTTCGAGACGCCAGGCCACAGCATTCTGGTAAATTGATTGTCTTTCTGAATATTCTTAATTGTTGACTATGAGGAAATTTGCCGTCTTGCTATCTATGATGATAGCCTCAGCATTCTCCTTCAGCCTCGAAGCCCAGATAACCATCTCCGAAGATATGTTCGGACTCACTTCGTTCAAGGTGACCGCACAGGTTCTTGACTCTCTTACCAAAGAACCGGTCGCCTTCGCTTCAGCGTATCTCCGGCATCCCAAGGACACAGTCATCACTAGTTTCGCCCTGACCGACACGCTTGGCAAGGCGACGTTGAAGGATGTCGCTAAGGGTGAGCATCTTCTTTGCATCGAATATCTCGGCTACAAGCCTGTCTATAAAAAAATATACGTCCGCTCGGTAAATTATGACGCCAAGGTTATCCTTATGCGGCCGGATGACAAGGTGCTGAAAGCCGCGACAGTCTCAGCTGTAGGTACACCTATGGAGATAAAGGGCGACACAGTCGTTTACAATGCCTCCTCATTCAGGATCATGTCTAACGACAACCTTGCGGATCTACTTAAGAAGATGCCTGGCGTGGAGGTTGGTGAGGACGGAACGGTCAAGGTCAACGGCAAGGAAGTGAGCAAGATCACGGTCGGTGGCAGGACGTTCTTTCTTGGTGACAATAAGGCGACTCTCGACAACCTTCCAGCCAAAATCGTGGACAAGGTCAAGGTCATTGACAAGGAATCGGAATCCGCTGAGTTCACCGGCATCAAGGGGGAGAAGGAAAAGGTCATGGATGTGGAGTTGAAGGAGGAATATAAGAGCGGGTGGTTCGGCAATGCTAAGCTTTCTGGTGCAACAACAGCCTATGGGAAGGATGACAATGGTTTTAAAGAAAAAAAGGATCTGCTGTTCAGCGGTTCCACAATGATTTCTGCTTACGGTGAGAAAAACCAACTTACGAGCATCGCCAACGGCTATAATTTCATGGCTCCGGGCTCAGGAATTATGGTTATGTATGACGGCAATGAGAGCGAGACTCCTTCGTTGCCTTACAATGGAATGCACAATAGATGGCAGGTTGGTAGCAATTTAAATTCTGATGTGATAAAGGGCTTTACCACAGATGTTTCCGCGATTTATTCGTCCGAGGGAGTGGATAAGCATTCGAGAACTGACAGAACAACCTTCAAGGATGATGGAGATCTTTTTGACACTTCGGATGTTATTGAGACTGGCAATTTGGACAAGTTCAGTGTGCATGCTGAGTTCAACAAGAAAGATAGGAAGAAGACTTCGCTTTACTTAAGACCGTTCTTCTCTTGGTATGGCTATGACAACACGACTACCGGTAAGACGCAGTCTCTTGTCGGAGGTGAGGAAAGAAACCATGCGGGCTCATATTCATTTTCAAGAAAGAGTGGCATTTCCGCAGGAGGTGAATTAAGTACTGGAATCAAGAAGCTTGGCAAGGACCGCAGGGCACTAACCCTTGATCTAGACTACACCTTAAGTGCTAATGAGGGCAACGATGTGGAGAAATCTACTACTTTTTTTGCGTCGTCCGGTGACACTGACATTCGGGACCTGACTTATGATAGGAACGTCAGTTACAGTGACATCAATGGTTCTGTTAAATACGTTGAACCTTTTGGCAAGAACTGGGCAGTGGCGACAACGGTGAGTTCGCGTTATAGTGTAAGGAAGTCAACCAGTGATGCTGCAAACGCTGACGGTTCGACCAATGACTATTATTCATCTGTGTCCGACAACTATTATTTATCCAATGAGGGACAGATACTTGCCCAGTATAATAAAGGAAAGACCAACCTGCAGTTTGGAGGTCAGGCTAGGCTCTACAAGAACGAGAACTATGCCCGCTCTTTTGGACTAGACACCAAGACTGGTGTTGATGAATGGCAGTCAACCTTTTCTCCTTTCATTATTATGATGCATTCGGGCAAGAACAATAATGTGTATTTTAGGTTGTCTAGCAGGACGGCAAGGCCTTCTTCCTCTAGCATTGTGCCTACTTTCAACATTGTCAATCCTACTCGAATCACTGCTGGAAACATCTACCTTAAGCCAGTAACAACTGAATCTGCATCTGTCTCTTATAGGGGAACGTGGGGAAAAGCTCGATTCAACGGATGGGCATTCGGAGATTATTCGTCCAATTCGCAGGTTTCTGCTATCTGGTTTGACAAGAACGGTGTCAGGTATTCAGTTCCTGTGAACACGAAGAAACCTTCCTATAGTAACAGCTCTAATTTCAATTTTTTTACTCCTTTGTCTAAAGACGGCAAATTGCAACTCTCAGTCAGAGGAGGAGTGTCAGTAAATCGGTCGGTGAGCTATCAAAGTAAAGGTACTCTTGAAGGAATCGATCTAGACTCTTTTGACTATACTACTTTTATGGATAATTTCTGGGGAGATGCTTCAGGAGATCGTTTCTACTCTGGTCTCAGTGGCTTTCAAGAAAGTTCGACTAGGGTTATCAGAGTCGGCCTAAATACGATGTTTACATTGAATCTTGACCGATTCACTTTGCAACTCTCACCATCGTTAAGCAACTCTAAATCTAGGTATTCCCTTGATTCAAAAGCAAACACAAACTATTGGGATACATCTTTAAGCTTAAATCCATCCTACACTTCGCCTCACGAATTTGAGTTTCAGTCGGAATTGTCCTATATAATTCTTCGTGGGTATGGTTCTGGCTATAATGACGACTATGTCCGTTGGAATCTGAGTGTCGGAAAGAACATTAAGTCCTTCAACATCACACTCTCAGCGCAAGACTTGTTGGACAGCGCAAGGTCACTGAACCGTGTCGTACAGGATGACTACGTTCAGAACTCTTACACGAATGTGCTCGGTCGTATGATCATTCTTTCCTTTACATGGAATTTCGGCAAAATGGACGCATCCAAGAGCAGTGCTGCCCAGAATGCGCTTTGGAATATGGCGTATTAAAGCAAATGTCGCTTCGACAGGCTCAGCGACCGGGTAGAGTTGGTCGCTGAGCCTGTCGAAGCGACGAATATCAAGCATCAGTACAACACTCTAAAGAAGATGCCCAAGGAAGCGGGCCTTGTCGGAATCTGACATGCCACGTCTTAGGGCATAGTCATCAATCGCTTTCTGGCTGACGCGACGGATCTCTGGGTACGAGGCATCAGGATGAATGAATATGAGTCCGCAGATGCTTGCGTCAGGTATCATGGCGCAGCTGTCTAGTAGCGAGATCCCAAGTCTTTCAGATTCAGGCAAAAGCCTGAGAATATCCCGCTTCAGCGTGTGATCCGGGCAACTTGAATATCCAGCTGCCGGCTTGATGACCTTCGCAACCTCAAATCCTTGCGGCAATGACTTATGAATATGCTCGCTCAGCCATTCGGATGCCGCCTCAGCCAGAGTCAGCCGCACAGCCCGTGCCAGCATTGGGCCGTAATCCGTGCTGCATGCAGGGCAGTCACAGCTTTCCGGATGAGATCCAGTGTGCACGCTCAGGGCGAACATCCCCATAGGGGAGTCGAACCCATGTTCATCAGCAGGAACGAAATCGGCCAGAGACCGTCCACCTTCCTGCCGAAACATAGGCAGACGAAAATCCTGTGACACAATGTCGTCACCCTCGCTATGACATGAGTCAAATCTTGCGGAAATCGTTATTGTGCAAGCGTTTTCCCTCTTTAACCTATCAATCTCTTCAAGTGCATCGCCACGCAGTTTTCTAAGTTCCTCGTGGCCGCTTCCGGCCTTGATGCCCCAGATCGCAGCGAAGAGATTCCAGTCAAAAAACGGCATCACTTCATCAATGCCCAACACTTTGGCTACTATGTTCTTTAGCGGCTCTCCCTTGATGAAACTTGAGGCCGGGAACGGATCGCACGTCGTGTGTCCGGCTTTCTTTTGCGAGGACTGGGCATAGAGTTCTCTAAGATGCTCCTGTTTCTGATGCTCAGCCGCTTCAGTGCCCTCTCTGTCAGCGATTAACTGATTGGCGAGCACCGCGCTTGCGGATGCGTCCTGAGCATAAAACACGTGATCGTAAAGAGGAGCAAGTTTAACTGCCGTGTGGAGCGCCGAGGCCGCTGCACCGCCAACAAGCAGGGGAGTAGTCATCCCTCTAATCGTCATCTCCTTGCAGATCTCCTCCATCTGGTAAAGTGACGGTGTGATCAGTCCGCTGACCCCGATAAGATCCGCTGAGGTCTCCGCAGCCTTTTCCAGAATCGTCTCCTTTGGCACCATCACTCCGAGATCTATGACCTCGAACCCATTGCAATTCAGCACAATCCCGGTGATGTTCTTACCGATGTCATGCACATCTCCCTTGACTGTGGCGAACACGATCCGAGGCTTTTTTCTCTCCGATTCTCCCGCACCTTCCTCAATGTACGGTTGCAGCAAAGCCACAGCGTTCTTCATTGTCTTGGCCGACTTCACCACCTGAGGCAGGAACATCTTTCCGGCACCGAACAGTTCCCCGACCCTGGCCATTCCACTCATCAGAGGCCCGTCGATGATCTGAACCGGTTTATCGTACTTGGCTAGACACTCGTTGATGTCCCTCTCCAGTCTGGAAGAATCGCCCTTTACCAACGCCCTGATCAACCTCTCCTCCACCGTCGCTTCGGCAGGCTCAGCGACCGAAGGAGAAGAATCTGCACCCGTCAGGCAGCGCCCCGATGCCGCGAGGCGACCATTTTCCCGGATAGGGCGCGCAGCGCAGGTCGCCTCCGGCCCTTCGGGGCGCGGTATGACCTCTCCAGAATTCTTATCTTCCAAAATCTGCGAAGCCTTATCAATAAGTCTCTCCGTAGCCTCAGCATCCGAATCCAGAATCACATCCTCTACACACTTAAGCAGTTCAGGCTCAATCTCATCATAAACCCTAAGCATCCCCGGATTCACAATCCCCATGTCAAGCCCCGCTGAAATCGCATGATAAAGAAACACCGAATGCATCGCCTCCCGCACCTCATTGTTCCCCCTGAACGAAAACGAAAGATTAGAAATGCCACCCGAAGTCCGACATCCCGGCAGATTCGCCTTGATCCACCGGACAGCCTCTATGAAATCAATCCCGTAGCGAGAATGCTCTGGAATCCCGGTTCCCACAGGCAGAACATTCACATCGAATATTATGTCACAAGCCCGAACCCCGACCTTTTCTGTCAGCAATGAATATGCCCTCTGGCAAATCTCTACCTTCCTGTCGTAAGTAGTGGCCTGCCCCTCCTCATCGAACGCAATCACGATTATCGCAGCACCCAAAGCCTTGATCTCACGAGCCTTTTCTATGAATACTTCCTCACCTTCTTTAAGTGAGATTGAATTAACAATGCATTTCCCTTGAGCGTTTTTCAGCCCGGTCACCAACGTCTCCCAATGCGAAGAGTCAATCATTATCGCAGCCTTGGCCACAGCCGGATCATTGGAGACGTACCTAAGGAACTTCTCCATCTCAAGGCGGGAATCCAGCATGGCATCATCCATGTTGATGTCGATGATGCTCGCCCCGTTCTCAATCTGCTGAGCCGCGATCTGGAGCCCTGTCTCGTAATCCCCAGCTGCTATCAGTTTGGCAAACTTGCGCGACCCGGCCACGTTGGTCCTCTCCCCGACATTCGTGAAATTGTTCTTCCTGTCAACCGAAACACTTTCCAAGCCGCTGACATAAAGAACATTATCTGGTTCCGGAACCATTCTCGGAGATATTCCTTTGACCGCTTCCGCCATCGCCTTGATGTGCTCTGGAGTTGTCCCGCAGCATCCTCCCACTATATTCACAGATCCTGCCAACGCCATTTTCCGGACAGACTCTGCCATCTGGGAAGGAGTCTCGTCATATTCACCCATCTCGTTAGGCAGCCCAGCGTTAGGGTAGCAGCTGACAGCGCAGGTGGCGAATGAGGCGACCTCAGCAATCAGCGGAATCATCTCCTCCGCTCCGAGCGAGCAGTTGAGCCCGAAAGAGAGCGGATAGCAGTGCTGGATTGAGCGAAAGAACGCTTCCATAGTCTGCCCGGTAAGCGTGCGTCCGCTCCTGTCACTCATTGAGGCTGAAATCATTACCGGAATATCCTTGGCTTCTGGAATATGCTCGAGCGCGTACAGTGCAGCCTTTGTGTTCAATGCGTCAAAGCATGTTTCGAACAATAGCAGATCCACGCCACCATGAACCAACCCCCTTATCTGAACCTCAAAAGCCTCCGACATCTCATCGAATGAATATGACCGGAAAACCGGATCACCTATGTCCTGTGCCAATGACAGTGACTTGCTTGTTGGCCCGACACTACCGGCCACCCAAACCTTTCGAGGCGCTTCATCGGCGGCCTTGCGTGCAATCCGTGCGGCAGCCTCGGCCATCTGTTCGGCTTTCTCGGAGAGACCATATTCGGATTGCGAAATACTATTGGCACTGAATGAGTTAGTGGTGATTATGTCAGCTCCGGCTTTAATATATTCATTGTGAATCTCACCGATGATTTCCGGATCGCTAAGGTTGAATGACTCGCTGTTGCCCTGGAGCCCTCTGCGCTGAAGCATCGTGCCCATCGCTCCATCGAGGATGAGGATTCGTCTGGAAAGTTCGGTCCTGATGTCGTGCATGTTGTCGCTGTATTTGGTTTAGAAACATTCCCGAAGGATTTCGATGATGTTGGCGGACTTGCCCATCGTGTAGAAGTGGACTCCCGGAACTCCGTGTGTCAGAAGATCTTTGCATTGGGCGGTAGTCCATTCCTGTCCTATCTGATAGACGGCCCCCTTGTCTTCCTCGTGGGCTGCGATCTCGCTTGTCAGCTCGAATGGAATGTCAATCGAGAAGGACTCAGGAAGCAGTTTCACTTGCTTAGGTGTTGAGATAGGTTTCAGTCCAGGGATGATGGGAACGGTGATTCCCGCCTTCCGGCATCTGTCCACAAAGCTGTAAAAGACCTTGTTGTCGAAAAACATCTGGGTTGTGATGTAGTCGGCTCCGGCATCGACCTTGCGCTTGAGGTTTGCGATGTCCTCGTCCATGTTGGCGGCCTCGAAATGTTTCTCAGGGTAGCCTCCGACTCCGATCCTAAAGAAGCCCTCACAACCGTTATCTTTCTCGAAACGTCTGATGGCCTCTACGAGTTCGTTGGCGTGGTTGTAGCCGCCATGGACAGGGGAGAAGCGTTTCTCGCCCGTGAGGCAGTCTCCGCGCAGGGCCAGGACATTGGAGAGGCCCATGAACTTGAAATCCTGAAGTTGGAACTCGATCTGCTCAGCGGTCAGGCCTCCGCAAATCAGATGAGGTACGACATCGACCTTGAATTCGGACTGTATGGCTCCGCAGACAGCCGTCTCGCTGACGCGGCGACGCACGAGGCGCTTCCTGTAGCTTCCGTCCGGCTGCTCGTCGTACATGATCTCGTCCCTGTGGCAGGTCACGTTTATGTACTTTGGTGCGAACTCGATGAACGGCCTGATGTCGTCAAGGAGTTCGTCCTTTGTCATCCCTTTAAGGGGCGGGACTATCTCAAGAGAGGGGTATTGCTTCATTGTCATCGTTCGTTTTCTTTGTCTTTTCTGTTCGGAGACTTTATCTCCACCACTGTCAATACGTCTTCATTGACCTTGAACCTGACATCCATGTCATTGAATATCATGCCATAGACTTTGTTCGGGTCGTTTTGGTACCGTGGTCTCGGATCTTGTGCCAGCACTTTTCGCAGTGTTTCGATATCTGCTTCGTTCCAACCTTGGACGGTCACTTCGGCAGGCTCAGTCACTTCGACAAGCTCAGTGACCGGAGATGGTGACGTGCTGCATAATGCATCGGTCACTGAGCCTGTCGAAGTGACCGGTAGGGCGAACACAACCTTCAGCGGCTTCCATTCCTTGTCATCTACAAATCCGGAAGAGGCATCCGGATGACTGTCAGCGTAAGCTACATAAGGCTTGATGTCGTAGATCGGAGTTCCGTCCATCAGATCCGCTCCAAGTACATTGATCACTGGCCCAAGCTGTTTTCCTGTCTCATCTTTAGCGTCATATTCAATAGATTCGATTCTGACGGAAGACAACCCAAGCCCGTTCGGCCTGAAAGGGGAGCGGCTGGCAAACACTCCGATCCTCTCGTTTCCTCCTAACCTTGGCGGCCTAACTGTCGCCTGGAATGGGGTCTTCGGTCGCTGAGCTTGTCGAAGCGCACCGGACGCTTCGGCAGGCTCAGCGACCGAACGAGGTTTATTCCCGGAGAACCCCCAGATGAGCCAGATGTAGTCAAACCATTCCAGTCCGCGCACAGCGTCAGCACTTCGGAACCCCGACTCGAACACGATCTTGCCCTTCAGCTCAGGGACCAATCCGGCCTGTCTCGGAATCCCGAACTTGGTCTTGAACGGAGACCAGAACCGGGCTATCGGCTCAATGAACATAGCTGACCTGATCCCATTTGAGAGCGTCCTCGTTCTGAGGCTTGCGTTCATCGGCAGGGTGGCCGACAGCGATCAGACACAGAATTGAATACTTTTCGGGAATATTCAAGATCTCCCTAACCTTTTGCTCCGCTGTCACTCCGGCGTCCTTACTCTCCCGGCCCCTAATGTGGCACCAGCAGGATCCCAGTCCAAGATCCTCGGCCTGGTACTGCATGGAAACTGCAGCTATGCTGCCGTCCTCGATCCACATTTCCTGCTCTTGAGGCTCTCCGAGCACAGCAATTACTACCGGAGCCCCGGCTAGAAATTGAGAACCAGCCGGTCTGATACCAGACAGTTCTTCGATCTTCTCCTTGTTGTCTGTCACCACGAACCTCCATTTTCTCAATCCCTTGGCGGTCGGAGACATCAGAGCTGCCCTAATGATCGTCCTGACAGATTCATCACTCACAGGCTCGTCAGTGTAGACTCTGTGGCTTCTGCGTGCCTGTGCAAGTTCATTGAAAGAATTCATATTCATTTTCTCCTTTGCTACAAATTTACAATTATTATTCTTTACGATGAATATTCTAGGCATGGACTTTTTAATTATACACTTTCAATAATCATTATATTTGAATATATAATTAAATGTTAAAACGTTTGATTTTTATTAAAATAATCGTCAAAATAGCTAAATATCTTATAATATTTGATGATATTCTTGTTTCTGTTGAAAAAATGTAATATATTTAGGGTCGTAATAAAGCCTTATCATCCGATGGATAACAAGACAAATTCATTAGAAGTCCCTCAAAAGGGAAACATTCTTATAATCAACACAGGGTCCACAACCACTAAGTTGGGCTATTTTTCCGATGGTGTCCGGGTCTTTGACACCAAGCTTGAGCACACAGCTGAGGATGTCGCAAAGTACCCGTCCGTGATGGACCAGGCGGACATGCGTCACCAGGCGATCAAGGATTTCATGGCTTCCAAAGGTATTCCGCTTGAGGATGTGGACATCGTGATGGCCCGCGGCGGTCTCATCGTTCCAGTCATCACGGGAGTCTATAATGTGAATCAGGACATGCGTGATGTCCTGAAGAGTTGCCGCGACGGGAATCACGCCTGCAATCTGAGCGCCATTCTGGCCGATGATGTTGCCAAGGAGATTAACCAGATCAGAGAGGAAAAACATATTACTCCACGGTTCGGAAAATGTGTGGCTTACATCGCTGATCCTCCGATGGCAGATGAAATGCTTCCGGAATGCCGGATGGGAGGTATCCCGGAGTTTACCAGAAAGACTCTGTTCCATGCTCTTAATTCAAGGGCCATCGTCAGAAGGTATCTGCGCGAACATGGCCACAAGACTAATGATGTCACTGTGATCGTGGCTCACATGGGCGGAGGCGCGACGATATCCCTGCATCGCAACGGAAAGGTCATCGACACCAACCATGGCCTTGGCGGAGACGGCCCTATTACACCAGAGAGAGCGGGCTGCTGTCCTCCGTTTGAGCTTATCGACATGTGTTTCAGCGGAAAGTACACCAAAGAAGAGATTCAGAAGAAGCTGATTGGTCGTGGTGGTGCGGTCGCTTATTTCGGCACCAACAGTATGCTGGACGTCGAGAACATGGCCAAGGACGGCAACGAACTTGCGCAGACCTTCCTCAAGGCATACGTTTTGAACATCTGCAAATACATAGCCGCGATGGCCGCCACTGCGGATGGCAAGGTCGATGCCATCCTTCTGACAGGAGGCATCGCCCATAGCAAGATGCTCATGGATGCCATCAAGGCCAAAATCGGATTTATCGCTCCGGTTGAAGTGTTCCCAGGTGAAGACGAGATCAACAGCCTTGCGGAAAATGGTTACATGATCCTTTCAGGCCAAACAAAGATCCACACTTATAATAAGGACAGAATAATTGAAGATTAAATTATAAAATGATGAAGAATATAGATTGGAGCAAGCTGTCTTTCAGCTACACCCCGACAAGGGCTTTGGTTTACAGCCGCTGCATTGACGGAAAATGGGAGACACCTACCGTCAGCGAGGATTTCAACATCTGCCTGAGCAGTTTTGCGGGAATATTCCATTACGCCCCTTCCTGCTTCGAGGGATTAAAGGCATTCCGTGGTGTTGACGGCAAGATTAGGCTTTTCCGTCCGGACAAGAATGCCAAGAGAATGGCTGACAGTGCGACTTATCTTGATATGCCGTTCCCATCAGAGGAAATGTTTATCAATATGTGCGTACAGTGTGTGAAGGAGAACATTGACTATCTTCCTCCATATGAGGCGAGCGGGGCTTCCCTTTACCTTCGTCCTGCACTGTTCGGCATCAACCCGCAGCTCGGCATTCATTCCGCGCGTGACGTGATGTTCGTTGTGATGTGTTCACCTGTGGGAACATATTCAGGAGCAAAGAGCCTCTGCCCCGGCAACGCTGTCATTTCGAGAAATTATGACCGAGCATCCACATTTGGTTCAGGCTGCTATAAGCTCGGAGCCAATTACGCCCAGTCGCTCCATGCCTACAACATCGCGCACAACACCGGTTATCGTGAGCTTCTGTTCCTTGACTCGGCCACGAAAACAACCATCGAGGAGTTCGGCTCGTCCAACTTCTTCGCGATTAAGGGCAACACCTACATCACGCCTCGTTCCGGAAGTGTACTTCCGTCAATCACCAACAACAGTCTCCGCAAGGTGGCCGCTGACATGGGAATGAACGTTGAGGTTCGTCCGATCAAGGTAGAGGAACTTGCAGATTTTGATGAGGTTAACTCTTGTGGTACAGCTGTTGTCATCACTCCGATCTGCTCGATTGACGACAAGCCGCAGCTTGAGTGCGAGGAGGCTTCCCGCCACTACACATTCGGCTCTCCGGACAAGTGCGGAGCTGTCAGCGAGAAACTCTACAACCGCATCATCGGCATCCAGAAAGGACTTGAGGAGGACACTCACAACTGGTGTCTGTTCGTTGATTAGGCGATGCTTGAACTAACGGCTATAGAAAAGATTCTTGTGGAAGGCGGGACTGACGAAGCGATCCGTCTGCTTGATGAATATATCTCCTCCGCACCGGAGCCATCCGACCGTGCCTACTATCTTCTGGGCAA
>DBKH01000018.1:0-5016 GCA_002297815.1 Bacteroidales bacterium UBA755
CAGCATCGTTGACCTTGATAGCGACATTCGCGTGGCACCGCCAGCCATCCCCTACGGATTCTCTGGCGGAAGTACAGCAGGCTTTTGCAAACCTTGACAATGCAGACCAGACGTTCCTCTGCGAAATTTACAATGAAGACACATTTATGAACATAAATTATTAGAAGACAGATGAAAACAATATTCAGAACAATAATCGCAGCGTCATTCGCGCTCCTTATGTCAATGACATTGTCCGCCCAGCCTAACGGAAAGAAAATCAGCCGTGAGGAACTGGCCGTGAAACAGGCCGAGCACATCTCCACGGAGCTTGCGTTCGATGATGCGACAAGCAGGAAATTCCAGGAGACCTACTGCAACTTCCAGAAGGAAATCTGGGCACTGGGTCCGAGCCTCGGAAAGCAGCAGTCGGATAATCCAGGCGAGGAAGAGATGAAGCAGCGTTTCGAGCGCAGCCAGAAGATCCTTGACCTACGCAAAAAATACTACGATATCTACAGCACGTTCCTCTCGCAGAAGCAGATATCCCGGGTGTACGAGATAGAGCGCGATATGATGCGCAGGCTCTCTCAGCCGAAGCCGCAGGGACCAAGGCCACAGCAACCATCAAGACCGAGAAGCAATGCGCAGAGATAGACTGTATTATGGCCTCATCGCCCTCTCGATAGCATTGGCAGGTTGTTCCTCAAAAGAGGAACAGCCTGTCGGCGGTGACGAAGACGGCAAAGATACGGAGACATTGACCCTCAAAGAGAGGGTCGAGTCAATGATGGTGAAAGTCGAGGGAGGAACTTTCTTTATGGGACAGACGACTTCCGGCCTGGACAACGGAGCATTGACAAAAGCGGAGTCCGATGCTCAGGACAACAATGACCCACGCCCGGACGAACTTCCGCTTCATAAGGTGACACTGTCCGATTTCGAGATATCGAAATATGAAGTCACGCAGGGACTTTGGAAAGAAGTGATGGGAACATTGGAGCCTTGCTGGTCGGCTTCGGAATATGGCGAGGATGACGACAGGGCAATGGACGGCGTGGACTGGGACGATGCCAACCGGTTCATTGACAGACTCAATACGCTCACAGGAGGAGACTGGAGGCTTCCGACCGAGGCCGAGTGGGAGTTCGCCGCAAGAGGTGGAGTCAAGAGCAAGGACTACCGCTACAGCGGAAGCAATGACGTGAATGAAGCCGGCTGGTTCAAGGATAACGGGTTGAGCCACGTTAACAAGGTGGGGCTTAAAGCGGCCAACGAACTTGGCATATACGATATGTCGGGCAATGCGTTCGAGTGGTGCTATGACTGGTACGGGGCATATTCCGATGAGGATCAAGTCAATCCCAAAGGACCTTCCGATTCCGACAAAGAATATGTATATGCAGGAAAGGATGTCGCCACGCACGTTCTACGTGGCGGGCATTGGCAGAGCAGTTCATTCGGGCTGAGGGTGTCATTCAGGACCAAGATTCCGACATCGAACTACAAGCCAAAGGCCGGATTCCGCATCGCGCGAGGTATTCCATATTCGGAAATGAACAACTATGCCCCAGGAGATGGAACCATCTCCCCTCTTGACGACTTCGGAAAATACGTCAGCGGCACATTGCCGTACAGGATGAAGAGCATAGCGAGTGCTGATGCCGTAAAGCCGATTCTGGTGATGTATCTGCACGGCGGTTCGTCCAAGGGAAACGACAACGAGACGCAGATGAAGGAGGCCGCCGTCAGCGTTATCGCCGACTATCTGGCGAACAATGCAATCACAAGCATATTCATTATCCCTCAATGTCCTTCCTCCGGGAGTTGGGGTGCGAAGATGAACGAGCCTCTCGCGATGCTTATTGGTGAGTATGAGGCGTCCTGTGGCGGGATATATGTCCTCGGAGGCTCGATGGGAGGCACCGGCACATGGTCATTGGCCAACGCCTATCCGGAGAAGTTCAGCGGGATAATGCCCGTCGCAGGGAAGCCGGGAACCGCAGATGCGGCGAATTTCAGGTCAATGCGTGTCTGCACGGTGATGAGCGAATCGGACGAAGTGATGAAGACCGCATACGAGGATGTCAAGGCATTCTGCGAGAGCATCAATGCCGCCGCCGGCAGCACAAACTGCACGATAGTCCCGGCATCCGAGCAATGGTCACATCAGACCACCTGCGAGCAGTCCTACACTGACGAGCGCCTTCGCTGGCTGTTCGGGAGATAATATTCCCGTGTGGTCACTCTATGAAAATCAACTTTCTGTTCCGGCAGGACAGGATCGTTTTCTGCCTTGACAGAATTTGGTACCCTATTAGGCCGTCGATTCTCTCGTCCTTCCTCATGTTGAGGTGACTGATGCTATTGAACACGGTCCGGGTGTTTCTGAAGGTTTTTCCGCCAATCTTGAGATTCTTCAGTTTTCCAGCGTGAACCTCCGTACCTTTGTCATTGCTGATGCCTTTCAATTTTGTTGTTTTAACTCTCTTCATCATATTCTTGAATTCATCCCACAGTCCGGAGTCAAGAAGGTCGCTTGAGGCTCCGCAATCAATGCCGAATGTAAGGCTGGACGTGTCTATCTGGCCATTGATGAGGGGAATATGGCGCATCGCCTTGCTCATCTCAAAAGGCACTTCTTCATATTCATACTTCCGCTCCATCAGGAAAGTCTCCGTGTAATCCGGATCAATCAGGGTGAGAGTCTTGCCCTTGTAGTCAAACAGCAGGTCATAATCCCTGTACACATCGTAGCCTATGAGGCCGTAAACCTCCGTTCCGTTCTCCAGATGAGAGAGGTCTGACATCATGACCTTTATGCTGTCCGCACGTATTCCGTTGAAATCAAAGGAGTCAACGTAAATGACATCCTGCCCGCCGCTGACTTTTCCGTTGACATCTTCTGATGTGCTCACGCGTGCTCCCTTGTCCTCGCTTCCTCTGAAATATTTGCTGTTCAGATAAAGTATAGGACAGCCGCTGTCGATGATGAAATTATGTTTCTCCCCATTGATTACGGCCTGAGCGACAATCATATTGTCCTTTGACAATGTTATCGGGACGGTGATCACCTTGTCCTGAGGTTTTTCAAACTTGAAACCCTTGTCTGCCTGCTTGACAGTCGCCTTCAGCAACTCAAGACTCTTGATCTTGTTCTCATCGTTGAACACGAAAGTAGTGGCCCTGTCACCAAGTTTTGAATATGAGAATGAATATACCAGCGTCAGCATATTGCCGTCCCTGCTCTCCGAGGTCCTTTCATATTTCATGATGCTGTCATTCAACTGTTTCAACTTCTCGATGGTGGCGTTCAGCACAAGATTGGCGACATTGCCCTTCTGGCCGGAGCATTCAAAATCCGAGGACAAGTACGGTTGAACAGCCTCTGAAGAATAACTGTTTATGGCGTTAACCATCTCTTTGACAACATTCTCGCAATCGGTCAATGACTGCGCTCTCAAACAAACCGCACTGAATATAAGCAGTGCGATAAAACCAAACCTTTTCATTTCCGCATAATCTTTATGACATCGAGGATATCACATGGGACATACACAATTCCTCTGGCTATCCTTGTCTAGGACGACACACTCTTCAAATAATGTGCAATCAAGTTTACAATTATTCATGATGGATAGAATGGCAGTCAACCATAATCGTTAGAGACGTTGTATTTGAGTGTACAGACTCAGAAGCTGAACACTAAAGAAGGAGCGTATTTTAGTGCAGCATCGGTCAATATTTGATTCTGAAATAGTCAAGGAGTTTCTTGTAATAGTCCTGTGCAGTCAGGCAGGTGTCTGTCAGATAACCGGGGATCCTTCCCCATTCGTGCAGACCACGGTAGTAGAACATCTTCAGTTCGTCCGTGATGATGAAAGGAACAATGTCGTGATTCAGGCATTCCTTGAACATTATCAAGCGCCCAACTCTTCCGTTGCCGTCCTGAAAGGGGTGTATTGATTCGAAACGCTGATGAAAATCAAGTATATCCTCAAAACGCATTGGCTTTTTGTCTCTATACTCTTTCAGTGATTTATGCAGTTCATACCCTACATTCTGTGGTGAGGTCGTTTCCATCCCACCGACCTCGTTTGGTATCCGTTTGTACTCACCGACCGCAAACCAGGATTTAGAAGCATCTGAGGTTCCGCTTTTCAGCAACCTATGAAGCTGTTTTATCATGTTTTCAGTCAGCGGTTCTTTCGCATGGTCAATTATAAAGTCAATGCAGCGGAAATGGTTGGTGGTTTCGATGATGTCATCCACCTTCACCGCATTATCCGTGATTCCTATTGTATTGGTCTCGAATATATAGCGTGTCTGTTCTTCTGTCAACCGGCTGCCTTCAATATGGTTTGAATTGTATGTCAAATCAATCTGGGTACGGTGATATATTCCGCCTTTGATTCCTGATTCTTTTTGCTCACGCAATGTCTTCAAAAGTGGTGAGAGTCTTATTTTGGCATTCTTGCGCTGAGGGAGAGGGGCCTCGGCCGGTATATTCCATGTTTTGCCGACAAGCTGCGCTCCGGCAATTTTCCCTTGAATGCAATAGTTTCTTACCGTACGTTCGGCAATACCATGTGCAGCCGCATATTCTTTAGTAGAGACGTAATTCATATCTATCGGCATAAATAATAGCGAATGCCTGCACAAAGATAAGGTTTCTTGCCGTTATCGGCAAGAAACAGGCGCTGTTTTGGGCTAATCGATTATAATTTATGCCGGTAGTAATTATGTGCATTGAGCAACATCTTGACAATCAACTGTACTTACATTTTGGTGCGTGACTTTCGTTTTGGTGCGTGACTTTCGTTTTGGTGCCTTATTGTGTGTCTCATAATGTTTTATGACCTTTGCAGTGCAATTAAGTTAGTACGTATACAAAGGAAAGTATATTTATAAATCAAAACATTATGAAAAATTTTTATTGGCAGCTGCCGCCATGATCGCAGCGAATGTTATGGTAAACGCACAAGGTAAATTTGAGACTGTCAGGCTTAAGAACTCGACACTGCACGTCTATTACTC
>DBKH01000018.1:5032-11186 GCA_002297815.1 Bacteroidales bacterium UBA755
AATGACGTGATGGCTGACGCCAGCTACATCGTAGAGGGACAAGATGCCCTCGTTGTACTTGAGGCTCCGCTTTTCAAGAGTGCCCTCGCGGAGTTTGACTCCTACATCAAGAAGTTGGGAAAACCGATCGCCTCAGCGATTGTGGATTATCACCTCGGTGGCCAGGAAAGCCAGGCTATCGTGATGCCGCAGGGGATGCACAAGTTCACCAGCGAAGGGGTCTATGCGGCGATGATGTCAGGATTCAAGCAGTCCTTCGGAGATTCGATGGTGGATCTTGCCGAAGGGGAAGTCAGAGAGGTCCCGTTTGGCCAGACCGTGAAACTTGCCGGGGTGGATTTCCGTTTCGACAGAGGCCCGGCCAATGATTTTCCTGGTTCAATGATCCTCATTGACGGCACAGCCTGCCTCATGCATTGGGCACCGGCAAAGGCTCACATGAATACGCTCCAGATCTCTTCTCAGGAGGCTGTCGGTCAGGTTATTGAAGGTCTCGTTGCGGCATCAAAATCCGAGGCGACCGTTTGGCTCGGCTCCCACGGTGGTGTCGCTGACAAGGCCGCTCTGGAGTTCAGAATCGACTATCTCCGCAAGATTCAGGAACTTCTTGCCGGCAAGCCGGACGCGAAGACATTCTCGGCACAGCTCAAGGCCGCTTATCCGGGACTCGCAGGCGAGGAAGGAGTCGAAGCTCTGGCGGAGGCGCTCTGCAAATAGTGGACTTGAATATTCGGTTTTGGGTCATTCTCTTCCAAGGTTGGCGAAAGTCATTTTGGAGGGAATGGCTTGATATTCGTGCATATTCATTAATTTTGCATAGCTTTGATGAAAACCTTCTCGACAGGTGTCTGCCCGCTGAGGCGAAGAAGGTGGCATGAAAGCGAAAATGAAAGAATATAACTATGGACAGAAAAACAATACAGGATGCGACATTTCCGAATTGTCCTATCCGCAACATACTCTCCCGCGTAGGGGACAAATGGACCATGCTCGTGCTCTATACTCTGGAACGGAACGGCACGATGCGCTTCAATGACCTTTACCGAGGCATCCCTGACATATCCCAGAAGATGCTTACAGCCACCTTGAGGACATTGGCGGAAGACGGCCTCATATTCAGAACACTCTATCCCGGAGTCCCGCCCAAGGTGGAATATTCCCTCACCGAGCGCGGAAAGAGCCTCCTTCCGCACCTTGACTCGCTCATCGGCTGGGCGATAGAGAACTTTGACGCCATACTAGCGGACCGGAAAAGCAGTGCCCGGTGATCAGAGGATGAATTTCTTATCATAACCTCAATGTGGAAATATTATGCACAACAAGAATATAATCAAGACAAAACGGTATGAGTCACCATGCGGTACATTGCTGCTGGGTTCATTTGACGGCAGACTTTGCCTGTGCGACTGGCAGGTGGAGAAGCACCGGGATCATGTGGACAGGCGGCTGAAACGTGTGTTGCGGGCGGAATTTGAGGCTGGAACTTCGGAAGTGATCGAAGAGACGGTGCGGCAGCTTGACGAGTACTTTGCCGGGAAGCGCAAGGAGTTTGATGTCCCGTTGCTGTTCGTGGGAACGGATTTTCAGAAGAAGGTATGGAACGAGCTTCTGAATATTCCCTACGGGCAGACGGTTTCGTACGGAGAGATGGCGGGGCGCATCGGAATGCCGAAATCCGTCCGTGCGGTGGCCAACGCCAACGGTGCCAACGCCATTTCGATTTTCGCGCCTTGCCACCGGGTGATCGGCAGTGACGGTTCGCTGACGGGGTATGGCGGCGGACTTGCGGCCAAGAAAATGCTGCTGGAACTGGAATCGGGCTTGTCAAGGCAGGATTCTCCATTTTTGCTTGCGGACGAGTAGCGCAAAAGAAGGCAATATCGCTCTTGTCGATGGTGAAAAAGCATGCAACGGGAGCATATTCGCCCAAAAATGCTGCCTATGCGCTCGGAGAATATTGTCCTAAATTATTAAAGAAAATCGGACTGATTAAGGCACACTGCCTTTGGCATCAGTTGGCCATCAGCACTTCCGAATAGTCGCTCGCAGGGCTCGGCAATACGATAGGGGACAGTGTTTTAAGGTTGTTCCAATCAAGATCGTAGATGTTCGTGCCGTTGAAGGCATCCGAAAAGTTGAGAAGAAGATGATCCGGCTTTTGGGGATTCGATGTGGCAGATAAAATCCTGCCCATCTTGCACGTGTAGATGGCTTGGGACATTTCTCCGGTCTTGGCATTGACTGGGCGGAACAGGCTCGGGCCGTCCTCATAAGTGACAATGTAGCCGGCGTCTTCGCCTGCCCTGAACGGAATCACGGCCGCGGCTTCGATGTCCTCCACTTTGCGGAATCCGTCCTTATCCAGCATAACCGTGGCCCAATTGCCGTCACCTTTGTTCGCGGACAGCAGGTATGAGCAAGATTCGGCGCTGCCTATGAATATTCCAGGATAATCACCGAAACATTCAGTCCTCAATCCTTCGGGAAGTGTGAATGTCGGCTGCGTAGGATGCGGAGTATCAGACTTTGTCATGTAGTCGGCACCTACTTCAATCGGCAAAGTCAGCAAAGTGCAGACGCCATCCTTGCCTGTGATTGCCACCACTGCATTGGCAGGAGTCATGACCAAAGCGATGACGTAGGTGGCCAGAGTTTCGGCCTTGCCCGTGAAGAAGTCGACATATTCAGCGGTCTTGACATTGCTTTCCCCGGCAATTCCGCAAAGACCGAACGACCTTGGAACATTGATGACAGAATGGAAATCCTCAGGCAGAGCGATGCCAAGAGATTTCCGGCCGACATTGTTCACATCAAGGATGAAACCGTCGATGCTCTTTCCCGCGTTGTCTATGCCGTAAAGCCTAAGCTCTTCAGGCGACTGTCCGTCAGTGATTTTCAATGAACCTATCTTCTGGAGCTTGCCTTCGCGCATCACGTTGACTTCCACATCCGCCGCCGGGTATCTGTATGGAAGCATTGCGGTTATGCCATCGGAATCCGTCTCCTGCTTTTTCGCATAAATGCCGGATGCCTTGCCGACAGGAATCATATTGTCACCGGTCTCCCAAGTGAAGGTGAACATGACATTGTCAGTCTGCTGATAGCCAGTACCGTTCAAGTGTATCGCATCACCGGGAGCGCGAGTCAGTCCTTCTTCCTCAAGCCTCGCATCCTGGATGAAAACGACCTCTTCAGCAGGCTCGAAAGCCTTCTTGTTGCATGAATATATTGCCGTCGCCACCGTCGCCAAGACAAGCAGCGCTCCGATTGCTCTGTTCCGGTTCATAAACTTCGCGTTTTTCAGAGGCCTCTCCGCTTCAAAAAATGTGCGCACACGGAAAGTCTCGGATAACGAGTAGATCGAAAACCTGCGACAATGCTTCTGCCTTTGACAAATGCTCACACGGCGGAAGCATATTCGCCACATAATGCCGCTTGATATGATTGTGGAAGAGTTGAGTTCGTAATTTGTTGATGAAATGGGAAATATGATTTTGAAAAACGAAAGGATAAGAGTAAATTTACATCTATCTTAAGGAACGGAAGAAATATGAAACCTTATCTATCAGTCATCATTCTGGCGATTTGTTTGCTTTCTTGCGATAGCCATCAGCAATACCGAGATACCCTTTCCCAGGTGGAATCATACATCGAGGAAAGGCCGGACAGCGCTCTGGCTGTTCTGGAACAAATGAATACATCCGGGTTGTCCGGCAAAGAGGAGAAAGCCAAACACGCATTAAAAAGAATCAAAAAATGAGAAGAGAAGCACAGTACATCCTCATCCTTTTAGGCGTGCTGTTTTGCATTAATCAAAACGCATATTCGCAGGAAAACATAAGGGGGAAGGTAATGGACATGGGGGCGAATCCGATCATCGGTGTGAACTGCGTTCTTTATAATCTGCCGGATTCAACTTTGGTCACAGGGACGACAACAGACCTTGACGGCTATTTTGAATTGAACGTCAAGGAAAACAAAGAGTACCTGCTTCAAATCTCTTTTGTCGGTTATGAGACGTTAAACCGCGTTTGCCTTCCCGGAAACCTTGGCGACATTGTGCTGAATGAAGATGCCTTGCTGCTCGATGAGGTGGTTGTCACACCTCAGATTCTGAACACTTTCGGAAACAAGGACCAGTTGATGTTGAGCGGAAGTGCAAGGAAAGTCGGGAATAATGCGTTGGATGCCATCGGAAGCCTGCCTCAGTTCAAAACCAATGCCTCAAGCGGAGACCTTGTCACGGTGGACAACAAGAGCATACTTGTGCTGCTCGATGGGATGCGTAGGCCCACACGTGACCTGATGCTGTTGAAAGCCGAAGACATCAAGAAGATTCTCTTCTACAGCGACCCTCCCGCGAGATACGCGCACGAGAACATCGGAGCCGTCATAGACGTGACGACCAAGAAGAGAACCGACCGGCTCTACAGCCTGTACCTTGACACTAAAAACGGTGTCACAACCGGCTATGGCACAGATATGCTGTCAATGGCCTACATGGATTCCTTGAATATGTTCACAGCAGCGTACTTCATCGACTACCGCGCTCTGAACAAGAACCGGATGAACAACACTTATTCCTATTCCGACAAGATGAATGAATATAGAGGCGTTTCCGGTGATTACAAAGGCCGGTATCATATCGGCCAAGTGGCATATCAACGCTATCAGGGCAGGAATCTTTTCAATGCCAAGGTGGAATACCGCAATTCTCCCGGCAGACAGGAATATTCACAGAAACTGATCGGCTCGGGCGGGTCCTCTTTGGCCAATGCGCGTAGGCTTGAGAGTGAATATTCATCTGTTTCCGCTGATCTTTATTATGCGCATCAATTCAATGGGAATAGGAGCGTCTCATTCAATGTGCTGAATACCTATTACACTTCTGAATCTGATAATATGCTGTCAAGCGATGTCGGAGGTTACTCGTTCAACAACCATATTGATAATGAATCATATTCATTGATCGCGGAGGCATTGTTCAGCGACAAGGTTTGGAACGGTGATTTCAATTTTGGAGCATATTATCAGTATAAAAACCTCGGACAGACATATAATTTCATTGAAAAATCCACTGTCGGGACTCACAAGGAATATGTTTACGCTGATTACAGTAATTCTGTCGGAATATTCTCATACAATGTCGGTTTGGGGCTGGAAAACAATCATTATCTGACAGCGACGGATGGGACTTACAACTATCTGGTGTTCCGTCCGTCGCTGGCGTTGAACCTGCAATACAGCAAGCATTCCGCGATGAGGCTGACCGCTTCGATCAATTCGTCCGTGCCGAACATCGGTGATTTGACAAACAGTGTCGTGACCATTGACGAGCGTTTCTACGCACAAGGCAACACGGATTTGAAACCGTATTATTACTATTACGCGAATCTGAGCTACAAGTATGCGTCAGAAGATGGGAAAATCTATCTCGCTCCGTCTGTGTCATATTCATACTACCCGGATAAGAATATGCCGACGTTGCTTGCCGAAGGTGGAAATATCGTAAGACGAATGGCAAGCATCAGTGATGTGCACAGTCTACGGGTATCAATATCATTGAGTTATAAGCCGATAAAGTGGCTCGCTTTCCAGCCTTTCTACAATTATGAACACCTGAAATACCGTACTCCAAATCGCCCGGTGAACCATAACCTTCATAACGCGGGCGTAAGTGTTCAGTCGCTGCCCGGGAATTGGCAGATTATATGGAACGCGAACCTCCCGATGACATTGGTTGACGGAGATATTTACACCAAGACAGGATTCAACACGATGGTGTCGGTATTATACAAATTCAAGTCAATGTCCGTGGGATTGGAATATGTCCACAATCCAAACCCGACAAAGTCCTACGCTGTCATCAACGGATTCAGATATTCCGAAGAGACCAAGTGGGGTAACTTCAAGAATCTAATTTCAGTGAAGTTCACTTATTATCTTTACAAAGGCAAGTCCCGCGGGCACGCTGGGAAGCGCATCAGCAATGCTGACAATGATTCCGGGCTTACTGATTATAACACAGCGAGGTAATATTGTTCATACGATATTACTGTAGTCAGAGAGGTCTAGATGAAGGGGCGGGTGGGCAAGACATACGAAGACGTTACTTGACGTTTATCTTCTAAACCTTAATTCCGCAGAAAGCAGC
>DBKH01000018.1:11385-11577 GCA_002297815.1 Bacteroidales bacterium UBA755
AGACAAGTTCAAGATAGATCCGCCGTTTGGTGTAGAGGCTGAGCACGTTCCGGTGTCCGGATCTTGTCCATTTTGCGGGCACGATGACGAACATGCGCAGGAAGCGCTTGAGCCTCGCGGTCCTGTCAAGCCCCGCGACCCGCCCGCCAATGACATCAAGAAGGTGAAGATAGAAGTTCTTGAGGATGGCAG
>DBKH01000001.1:0-12754 GCA_002297815.1 Bacteroidales bacterium UBA755
GCATCGACGCCACGACTGTGGCCTTCATAGGAGCCGTCATTGCGCTGATGCCTGGAATCGGGGTCGTGAAGTGGAACGATGTTGACATTCCTTGGCATCTGATGCTGTTCTCAGCTGGAGCCTACACCTTGGGAGCTGGCCTTAACATCACCGGTCTGCCGGGCACGATGGTCAATGCGGCCTTTGACTCGATGGGCATCACCGACAACACCCCGTTCTGGGTGCTGTACGTGATCCTGACCTTCCTGATGATGTACTCAGGTCTGGTTTTCCAGTCCAAGACCATCAGAACAATGATCTTCGTGCCGATCGCCATGGGCATCGCCGAACGGTTCGGCTATCCGGTGATCAGTCTCGCGATTCCGGTCTCGATGCTGATCGAGCACGTCTATGTGCTGCCGTTCAACAGCAAGCCAGCCGCCCTGCTGTACAACACCAACCAGTACAGCATGACTGACGCGTTCAAGTTTGGCATCACGATGATGACCATCTCCTGGTTGATCATCCTCCTCTGGGGCGAGACCGTCCTCAAATGGCTGGGCATCACTCCGGGCTTGTTCTTTGTAGGATAATTGGCTATGATCCAGATCGACACCAGAATCCACGACCGCTACTCGATAGAGTTGAAAGTCAGTTTTGTCACCCGTAAGAAATTGCGGATGAACGACTTTTCTCTGGCGATGTGGTTCTTCGTGCCCGGCAGTCTGGACATCACCAGGGCCACCTACCCAAAGGACATGTTCTACCAGGATGTCAAGTCGAACATCCGTCTCATCACTCCGGTTTTCCTGCTCCGGGAGATAGCCGAAGGCCCAGCGGTGCCTCTTCACAACATCCGTGAGGCTTTCACCAAAATGGCCTCCAACCCGACCCGAACCCTGATCTCTGAATATGAGTACCATATCAAGATGTTTGACGCCATCGTCAAAAGCGCCCTGCGTGACGAACTGGCCCACATCAAGCAAAACCGGATCGGCTCTGACACGGAAAACCTATGCGAAGGCTTCATCGCCAACGCTGAAAGAATTTGTGATGAATATGCCCGGCTGCGCTCCATCATCAACGCCCCGACAGTCCCCGAAGACGTGATGAGGATGTACCTTTGCGGGGACGAATTTCTCTGCGACATCACGTGCAAGCATATTCTTGAACTGATTGAATGGTTGAGGAATAGAAAGTTGGATGAACTGGCCGGCAAGGCTTCCGCCCTTTACCGCAGGATCGGAAAGCACATGAAGCAGCTGGGTTACCCGGAGATCAGGGAGGACGACCGGCTGCACAACCGCATATTCATTCATCGCTTCAGTATCTTGAAAAAGTATATTGAGAGCGACCTTTACCTCCGTGCTCCTAAGCGGCGCGACGGGGTGATTGTGGAACAGCTCTATTTCAGCATCGCCGCAGGTGTCGCGATGCTGTTCGCAACCGTAGTGAGCTTTGCCTTCCAGAAGAAGTTCGGCTCGCTGACCCTCCCGCTGTTCATCGCCCTCATTATCAGCTATATGCTGAAAGACCGCATCAAAGAGTTGATGCGCTACTATTTCGCCCACCGTGTCGGCAGCAAGTACTTCGACAACAAGGCGAAGATCATCCACAAGGACACCGAACTCGGCTGGCTGAAGGAAGGAGTTGACTTCATCGAGCCGGAGAAGGTTCCGGTGGACGTGATGACCCTGCGCAACAGCTCGCATCTGACGGATGTCGAAAGCAGCAACGTCACCGCTGAGAAGATCATCCTCTACCGCAAGTCAGTCCACATCGACAGAGAGAAACTTCAGGCCAATTCTGAATATTCCTTCAGCGGCATCAATGACATCATCCGCTTGAATGTCACCAACTTCATCAAGAAGATGGACAACCCCACAACCATGATGCGCACCCTCGGTGACGACGGCTCCATCCAGACTGTGGAGTGTGACCGAGACTACTACCTTAACCTAGTCCTCCAGTACCAGTACGACAACACCGCTGAGTTCAAGCGCTTCCGCATCGACCTCTCCCGCGACGGCATCCGCTCCATCGAGGAAGTCAGGTGATAATCCCGTTGAGGGTGAAGTGCTGCTTTCATCGCAAAAGTGTTGTATTTTTATCGTAACTTATATTTGAAAAAAATACAACGTTAAAATTTTTGCGTATGAAAGAACTTTTGACAATCCTTTTGGCCGTGACTTCGTTTCAGACATTGTTCGCCCAGCAGCAAGACAGCGTGATCACTGAAATCCTTTCCGCATCGGTCATCACGGAAGGCAACATAACCTATAAGGTTGACCGTACGACGCACTTTTTCTCGCCCGCAGAGGTGAAGGCGGCAAGGGACGGGCGGGAGCTTGTGGCGACGATCCCGAACCTGCTCATCGACAAGCAGAGCAACACTTTGGCGACTCTGGCCGGCAAGAAGATCCTCATCCTGATCAACGGCATCAAATCGACGGACACGGACTTGCAGCTGATTCCTGCCTCGAAGATCAAGAAGGTTGACTTCTACGATGTGCCTCCTGTGCGGTACATGGACATGGCGGACGTGGTTCTGAATATCATCACCTCGCGTCTGGACACGGGTTGGAACGGAAGCGTCTATACGAGGGTCGGCCAGATGTACTCTCACGGTAACGTGGCTCTCAGCCGGGTGAGTGGGGACAACAAGCTGACAGTCAACCTCGGAAGTCACTTCAACCACAAGCGCAAGGTGTGGGACGAGGAGACCGGAGAATTCATCTACCGTCTTGGGCATGATGAATATCAGTATGAATATTTCCAGAAACAGCGCGAGTGGGGAAACCAGTACTCCGGTGGAGTGGCATGGCTGAATGGGAAGCCCGGTGACTACATGTTTCAAGTCTCGGCTGACTTCTCGTTTTACAATAACAAGATGGAGAGGGACAGGGACATCGACTTCGCCCTCAATGGCTTGAAAGGTACTCGTTCGGGATTGGCGAACAATGATGTCACCACGCTTAAGCCGACTTTTGACATTTATTTCGAGAAGACTCTTTCTGATGTGAGCATGTTGATGGCAGACGTGACCGCGACATCATATTCAAATGATCAGGACGCTTTCACGTCAGAGACGGGGGCGTTCGAAGACGTGCTGGATCTGAGCACAAGGAAGAACTCCGTCATCGGGGAGCTGGTATATTCATACGCCAAAGAGAACCGTACGTTCAACGCTGGGTACAGAGGATCATTCGGCTTCCTGAGGAGCGATCTTGCGGGAAGTACTGTGACGAACGTGCGCACCGGCCGTCAGAGACTTTTCGGGGAATATTCTTCCCGTCATGGTTCTTTCTCGTACCGTTTGAGTCTCGGTGCGGAGAACAACATGAAAGCTGGTGACGATGGCTTCTCACGGTTCGCTTTCTCCCCGACGGTGCTCTTGTCTTATAGATTGAACAAGAGGAATATGCTGCGTCTGCGCCTTGACTCGGAGACCTCGATGCCGGACATCCAACAGATGTCCGGCAACCGGATCCTGATCATGGAAAACTTCTACCGCAGAGGGAACGCGGATGTACACAACAGCACCGGCTACCAGTCAAAGCTGATATATTCCTATAACATTCCACGGAAGTTTATCGTTCAGGCTGACGCTCACTATAACCACACTGCCGACCTCCTTTATGACGCATTCGCTCAGGATGGCAATGCGTGGTATCTGGAGACGCAGAACGCGCATCTATACTCCGAGACTGGTATGAATATGATTGTGAACTATTTGCCGTGGAACTGGCTGCGCATTGGCGTGGATGTTTCTGCTGACCGACAGACCATAAAGGAAACCTCTTCGGGAGAGGCTTTCAGCGACTGGTTCTTCCCGGTCTATCTGAACGTATCCGCTGTATGGGGTGACTGGTCGTTGTCTTGCCGCCAGACCTTTGGCGGAAATATGCTGGATGGCCTGTACAGAAAAGGTCTGGAGAAGGTGTCGTACCTGTCCCTGACCTACAATTGGAAGAACTGGCAGTTTGGAGCTCAGTGCCTATTCCCGTTCTACGATGACGAGTACTCCAACGAGACGGTTTCCTTGGCTCCTGTCCGCCACGTGACCCATACAAACCTTCGCACCAAGAACCGTGAGTTCGGTTTCACCATATCTTGGTTCTTCCAGCGTGGCAAGGAGAACCACTCCGCCAAGAGTCTTGAGAACTCGGACTTTGACTCTGGAGTGTTCAGGTTCTGAGCAGGTGTTTGGCTTCTTACGTGAGACGTTTACATCAAATTAGTACAATAGTCCGAACATCCATAGAGGAATGCGGTTGCCGTAACCGGTCTCGATACCGTCAATGCCAAGGTAACTTGTGGGCATGTCTGCGATTTGTTCAAAAGTTTTATTGCCGCTGCCTATCTCAAACAGATAGTCGCCATCAACCAGAAAATCTCCTTTTGCCGGCATCTGCACGGAAGATACCGCGGACATTTGGTTGATGAAGAACGTTTCGCGCATGGTTCCAATGTTGATCTTTGGAGAAAACGCATACATAAGATTGGTGTTTCCGAGATAGATTTTTTCAGGATTGACCAGTCTTTTGTAATTCTTAAGTTCAGTTGTGAGAAGGTTCAGAATTTCTGCCTCATCCAGTTTATAGAGAAGGGAGAGGAGAGTGTTTCTGGTTGTGTTCATAGATGAAGCCAGTTTTTCCGTGTTGGGTTGCAGAGGGACATTCTCCGCGATGATCATAAATAGTTTCTTGCATTTGTCGATGGTGGGGTAGGACACCTTCTCCACAGCCGGAAGGTCGCTTTCCACAACAAGTTTGACCACGTTCTGCAACATCGCCAAGAAATCATCACCGGCCTCTTTATAGAAAGGATATACTCCAAAATGAAGGTAGTTGTCAAATTCTCGTAGAACTTTCATGTCTGAAAGTTCCATATCAATCATCTTTGATGACAAATGTAAAAAACATTTTTGTAAAAATGAAAATCGATAATAAAATCATTTTTGCAAAAACGAATATGCCATCGGTGCGCAGAATCGTCCATCTTACGAACGAGAGACGGTAAACCACTCCTTTCGTGAGTGATTCGCTTGATTTTACGCACGGGGGATAATGTGGGGCTTTTAGGGGAGGGATGGACTTCGTCTCGGATATCTCGCCTTTTACTACCGTTGGATAGAACGGCTTCTAGCCCATGGGATGACGTAGGCGGGGGACATCTTGCGGGACAGGAGGTCTTTCATGTAGTCCATGTAGGGGGCGACATGGCTGAAGAACATCTGGTAGCCTGTGCAGAGGGCGTTGAGGCCGGTCTCAATCCGTGCACCGCCATGAGCCTGACGGGACTCGTAGGTGTTGAACCTGTGCTTGGGGCACTCTCCGTTGCAGGCGAAAAGCCATTCGCATCGGAGGCATTTGGTGGGCAGCTTGTTGCGTTTGTCTATGCCGAAGGCGGTCTGTTTGTCGGAATGCATCATCTCAGCGATGGACTTGTCGGTGATGTTGCCCAGAAGATAGTCCTTATAGACAAAATGATCACATGGGTAGAGATCCCCGTTGTGCTCGATGACGGTATTGCCACCGCAGGTCTGGGCGAAGGTGCAGGTGCCCGGCATCTCACCGACCCAGTTTGCAAGGGTCGCATCGAAGTTGGTGACGAAACAGCGTCCTACATCGTTGCGGACCCAATAATCGAATATGCCACAGAGGAATCGACCGAAACCGATGTCACTCACCGACCACGGTGCAATGACAGCTCCGTCGGTTTTGGGGTCAACGATGTAAGGCCGTTTCTTCTTGTCCGGCTTGCCCGCCCCGTTCAGTGGGTACTTGACATGCTCCACGACCGGCATGAACTGCATGAAGCCGCTGCCGACCTCTTTTAAGAATATGTAAGTTTCCACCCCCCGGCCTTCGCTGGCATGGTTCACCGTGGACATCGTGTTGAACTCCACCCCTTCCCCTTTAAGAATATTCAACCCGCTCATCACCCTGTCAAAGGTCGGGAATCCACCCTTGTCCTTACGGTACCTGTCGTGAATATCCTTGGGGCCATCCAGGGATATTCCCACAAGAAAATCATTATCATGGAAGAATCTTGCCCATTCGCGGTTGAGAAGGGTGCCGTTGGTCTGGATGGTGTTGTGGATGACCTTCTCCCCGGCATATTTACGCTCATATTCAATGGCCTTTCGGTAGAAGTCCAACCCCAGCACCAGCGGTTCGCCGCCATGCCAGTTGAAGGTTACCTCCGGCACCTCATTGGCGTTGATATATTCCTGAACGACCTTTTCCAGCATCGCTTCGCTCATCCGCGGCTCCTTGCCACCGTAGATCTCGGCCTTATCGAGGTAGTAGCAATATTTGCAGTCCAGATTGCAGAGCGAACCTGCCGGCTTCAGCATGATGTTGAAGGCCATCGGCCCAGAAAGGCGGACGGCATCCCCGAGGGTCAGGGTCTTCTCGAATGTCGCGTCTGACATGTCAATGAATATTTAGAAGCGGTTTTGAATATTTCTGAATCAATGAAGTTCCTCGGCCTCGAAGTCACTGACGTAGGCCTTCCCCACGATATTCTTGAATGATTGCATCATCTTGTCAGTCAAGTCTTTGTCTGATTTTGAATGGTCTTCCTTTTGGCTCCTGTCAGTTGTGAGGTTCCAAAGGGTCACTTCCGGATTCAGGCCGAAGTCGATGCCTGTCGGATTCTCGTTGCTTCCTGAATATGCCGGAATCATCACGTAGTCTCCCTCCTTGAGCGCGAGCCGGCCTTGTGCCTCGAGAACCAAGGTTTCCCTTCCTTTGAATATGTCCTTGCCGATGAGTGTTTCGGGGTAAGCCTTTGAATCAAGCCCTTCAGGTGCTTTTACTCCAAGGATGTCAGCGAGTGTGGCATAGAGATCCATCTGGCAGAAGCAAGCCTTTGAGACGGAGGGCTTGATGCGGTCTTTCCAGTATGCGATGAAAGGGATGTGAGTGCCTCCGTCAAAGAGGCTATATTTCCCACCACGAAGGCCATTGTCAGGATCGTAACCTTGCTGAGCAGCGAGTTCGAGAGCACCGTCTTGGTAGCCATCCTGAAGAACAGCTCCGTTGTCGGATGTGAAGATTATCAATGTGTTGTCCATGAGCCCAAGCGAATCCAAGTGGTCGATGATCTGTCCCACACACCAGTCCGCCTCAGCGATCACATCTCCCCTCGGACCGAGGGTGGTCTTTCCTTTGAATGCTGCTCCGGCTGTCCTCGGAACGTGCGGTTGATGAAGTCCGTAGTAGAGGAAGAACGGCTTGTTCGAGTTAGTTGCCACGAACGTTTTCGCTTTAGAAAGGAAATATTCAGCCATAGTAGAGTCGTCCCAAAGAGCGGATTTTCCACCGGTCATGTGACCGATTCTCGGAATGCCGTTGATGATCGTGCCCTGATGACCGTGATCCCATCTCATTTCCATCAATTCAGGACTATTGTGAGCGTTTTTCTCCCCCGGAAGTTCGTTCTCATAGTCAATTGTGATTGGATCAGCTGGATCCAGATTGACCACATCTCCGTTCTCGACATAGACGCACGGAACCCTGTCTACTGTTGCAGGGATGATGTTCGTGAAGTCAAAGCCCACTGTGTTAGCCTCCGGGCTGATGTGCTTGTTCCAGTCAAGTTTGCCGTACCCCATTCCGAGATGCCACTTTCCGATCGCTCCGGTTGCATATCCCAGATTCTGAAGCATTTTCGGCAGGGTGTTGGCTGCCGTGTCGATAATTAATGGTGCGTCTCCGGGCAGGATGCTCGCTCCCGCTCTCCAAGGGTACATTCCCGTGAACAGTGCAAGTCTGCTCGGTGTTGAGGTTGCCGACGTGGAGTAAGCGCAGTCGAACCGCCTTCCGGCTCTTCCTAATGAATCGATTCTTGGAGTTCGCACGAGATTACTCCCGCTGTAAAGGCTCACGTCCCCGAGCCCAAGGTCATCCGCCACAATCAACACGATGTTCGGTCTTTCCTCTTGTTTCTTTTCTGTGTCAGAACAGGCTGTTACAGCCATAGCGGAAGCCCCTGCCACTGCTGCGGTAGACATTAGTCTGAAGGTATCTTTTCGGATCATAATTTATTATGAATTATTTTGGGATAATCGTGCGGAATCTTGGATTTCTTACCACATTCCGCTCGGTTATCCTCTGCGTTGTCGGAGGGGAGAGTAATCACCTTATGCCCCAGTGCCTCCAATATTTCCGGCAACATCCCATTGTTATAATCACTTTCAAATGAAATCATCTTGTTGGGCCTATTTTGTGTGGCTCAAAGGTAGTAAAAAAAAGACGAAGAAGAGCTATTGTTTTCATCGCCTGAGGACTGCTCAAAATCTATTACCGCTGTGCGTGAAACCAGACTTTTGACTCACCATGAGCATCCAAACCTTGCTTTCGTGAGTGATTTGCCAAGTTTTGCGCACGAAGAACAGAGTTTCTTCAAAAACGATACTTATCTTTGTGGTCGGATGGCTTACCCATCTGACTACAAAGAATGCTTAACAGAATCATATTCGCGCTTATTGCTTTGATTTTGGCCCAACCGGCTGGCTCGCAGAGCCGGTCCGACAGTTCTGCCGTCTCCAATCTATTCACGTCAGCAGCTCAGGCATATTCACAGAAGAATCGGAGCTTCGGCAAGAAGGTTGAATTTCCCAAGACACAGCTTGGCAGGGTGGCGGTCGTGAGCGCACCGCTGATTGCTGAAGGGTTGGTGGCCAAGAAGTTGGACGGGAGATTCCGGGGCTTGCGTAACGATTATATTCCAGAATTCAAAAAGAGTGTCGATGACTATATGCAATATTCCCCGTTCGCGTTGATGGTCGGACTTAAGGCACTTGGCGTGGAAAGCCGCAGCTCATGGGGAAGGATGGTGGTTTCGGATGCATTTTCAGCTGTGCTTATGGCCGGGATTGTCGGGACTCTAAAATACACAACCAATGTCACCAGACCAGACGGCTCGGACAGCAAATCCTTCCCTTCGGGGCACAGTGCAAAGGCGTTCATGACCGCCACAATGCTTACCAAGGAATATGCTAGTGTGAGTCCATGGATTGGAATAGGGGCTTACACTGTGGCTGCCACGACTGGCATCATGCGTGTGGCGAACAATCGGCACTGGCTCAGCGATGTTCTGACGGGAGCCGGGGTGGGAGTCTTTGCCACTGAGGCGGGCTATTGGCTGGCTGACAGGATTTTCAAAGATAAAGGTCTGACGTTGAGCCAGATTGACTATCTGGATGATCCGAAGAGCAATCTGTCTTTTCTTAGCCTTTATCTTGGCGTTAATCTGCCGTTGAGTGGCTACGACATAGACGAGTCCGACGAGTTCCGTACTTCCACGGGAAGCTCCGTAGGTCTGGAGGGAGCTTGGTTTCCTTGGCGGCATTTTGGTTTCGGAGGGCGTTTTGCTGCTTCCAACACATTGATAATCACCGATGGCAACGAAGCTAACAACTCTTTTGACGCAGTGTCATTATGTGGAGGCGGGTACTTCTCCGTTCCTTTATCTTCGCAGTGGTCAGCTGGTGCAAAACTGCTCGGGGGCTACGTCCGCTATCCGGAGTTGAGCCTTGCCGGAAAGACCGTACCTGCCAATGGTGGTTTCACCTTCGGCACGGGCCTGAATCTAACCTTCAAGGCCGGCTCAGCCTATGGAATGCGACTCTTTGCTGACTACAACCTCTTTTCTCCTCACAGCCGCTCCTCCTCAGAATCTATGAATATGCTCACGCTCGGCACCTCTTTCGTTGTCCTATTGTAGTTTATCTGTAGTAACCTGAGCTACAGACGACACATATTCGCTGAAAAATGAAAATTGTTTAGCGGAAATTTGGCCAACTGAAAAAAGAATCATACCTTTGACGGAACAAGACACGGCACATCGTTGTGGTTATAATTTTTACGGAATATTTTGAATATGATGAAAAATTATAGTCTTGATGGGCTAGTTTTGTTTAAGATTGACACATAATTATTAACACGCCTCTGGTATTCAGAGACACTAATGACTTTTTTATCGCATAATTTGCTATGGAAGTAAAAAACGCTGTAGCCGGAACACTTGAATCAGGAGACATCATGATTCAGATTGCCCCGGCAGAGACAAAAGGTCTGCACATTGACCTAGACAGTTCTGTAGCCGCACAGTTTGGCAGACAGATCCGTCAGGTCATTGAGGAGACGCTCACCGAATTCGGTCTTGAAGACGCTGACATCAAAGCGGTTGACAAGGGTGCCCGTGATTGCACAATCCGTGCAAGAGTGACCGCAGCTGCGGTGCGCGCCACAGGTAAGGATGTTTGGGCATAATCATCTACAGTTATGGAAAGATTAAGAAGAACAATGATGTTCGTTCCGGGCAACAACCCTGGAATGATGCAGGATGCCTTCATCTACGGGCCTGACTCGATCATGCTCGACCTGGAAGACTCCGTGACAATGGCCGAAAAAGATGCAGCTCGTTTGCTCGTCTATAATGCACTGAAATCAATAGACTACGGTGACACCGAAATGGTTGTCCGCATCAATCCGCTCAGCACACCTTACGGCCACAAGGACGTTGAGGCTGTCGTAAAGGCAGGTGTGCAGGTCATCCGTATGCCTAAGACCGAGACCGCAGATGAGGTTCGTGAGCTTGAGGCCGAGATCGAGAAGGTCGAGAAGGAGATTGGCTGTCTGGGAAGGACCCGCATGATGGCCGCCATTGAAAGCGCTGAAGGAATCTGCAACGCCTTCGCCATCGCCAAGGCCTCCAAGAGGATGATGGGTATAGCTCTCGGAGCCGAGGACTATTGCGCCAACCTCAAGACCCAGCGCACTCCGGGTGGAGCCGAGCTCCTTTATGCCCGCGAGACCATCGTCGTGGCAGCTAGGGCTGCTGGAATCGATGCCCTTGACACTGTATATTCAAACCTCGACGACATGGAGACTTTCCGTAAAGAGGTTGAGCTCATTAAGACTCTTGGATTCGATGGCAAGTCCATCATCAACCCTCGTCAGATTCAGATCGTAAACGAGGTGTTCGCACCGACCGAGAAGGCCATCGAGAAAGCCAAGAAGATTCTCGCTGCCATTAAGGAGGCCGAGAAACGCGGCTCTGGTGTCATCGCTGTGAATGGAAAGATGGTTGACCGTCCTGTCGTCATCAGGGCGCAACGCACCATTGACCTTGCAATTGCTTCGGGCATATTAACAAAGGAGGAAGTTTATGAGTAATATAAAGGAAAGAGCTGCGCTTGTAGGAAAGGCAGCAGCCGCGATGGGAAAGAAGGTATATTCAGGGGAGACCCCGAAGAACACCACATTCCGCAAGGATCTCCAGAAGGTTCAGTCAAAGGTGGTCACGCTTGAAGATGCCATCAGGCTCAGTGGTCTCAAGGACGGAATGACAATCTCCTTCCACCACCATTTCAGAGGCGGAGACAAGGTTGTGAATATGGTCGTGGGCAAACTGGCCGAGATGGGTTTCAAGAATCTCCACCTCGCTGCGTCCAGCCTTTCTGACGTTCACGCCCCGCTGATTGACCACATCAAGAACGGAGTGATCACCAAGATCTCGACCTCAGGACTTCGTGGTGAGCTAGCCAAGGAGATTTCTCACGGTCTGATGGAGGAGCCGGTTGTGTTCCGCAGCCACGGAGGACGAGGAAGCGCCATCGCCAACGGAGATCTCCACATTGATGTTGCTTTCTTGGGCGCATCTTCCAGCGACCCTGCCGGCAACGCCAGCGGTTACTCCCGCTCCGACCACGCCAAGTCCATCTGCGGATCCCTCGGCTATGCCAAGCCGGACGCCCAGTATGCTGACAAGGTCGTGATCATCACCGACGATCTCGTTGATTATCCGAACACTCCGAACTCGATTTCCGAGCATGATGTGGATTATGTAGTCCTCGTGGACTCTGTAGGTGACTCCTCTAAGATTTCTTCCGGAGCCATCCGCGACACCAAGAATCCTCGCGACATCCTGCTCGCCATGAACGCTGCCAAGGTCATCGTCAACAGCGGCTATTTCAAGGAAGGCTTCTCGATCCAGACTGGATCCGGTGGAGCTTCTCTTGCCGCGGTCAAATATATTCGTGAAGAAATGATCAAGAGGGGTATCCACTCCAGCTTCGCGCTCGGAGGAATCACCGCCCACATGGTCAAGATGCACGAGGAAGGTCTCATCGAGCGCCTCATCGATGTTCAGTCATTCGATCGCGTGGCAGCTGAATCCATCAAGAACGACCCATTCCACAAGGGAGTCTCTGCCAATGAATATGCCAGTGCAGATGAACCTGGATCAGCCGTCCACTATCTCGACATCGTCATCCTCTCGGCTCTTGAGGTGGATGTCAACTTCAATGTCAATGTGCTTGTGGGCAGTGACGGAGTTATTCGTGGAGCTGTCGGTGGACACCCTGACACAGCTGCTGACTCGGCCCTCTCCATTATCGTCTGCCCACTGATGCGTGGACGCATCCCTTGCGTGGTGGACGAAGTCACAACCCTTATCACCCCAGGCTCGACAGTCGATGTCGTTGTCACTGAATATGGCATCGCTGTCAACCCACGTCGTCCTGAGATTGCGGAGCGCCTAAAGGAAGCCGGCCTGAAGATCGTGGATATTCATGACCTTAAGGAACTGGCCCTCAAGTCCATCGGTGTTCCTGATCCGCTTCCGTTCGGAGACAAGGTTGTGGGTGTCGTGATGAACCGTGACGGCTCCGTCATGGATGTCATAATGAACATCAAAGACTAATTTGATTTATTGAAGATTCCCTTTTAGGAAGAGCTTCTTCACTGCTTGCAGTGAA
>DBKH01000001.1:12787-17362 GCA_002297815.1 Bacteroidales bacterium UBA755
TTAGGGTAGGGGTAACGTAAATTGATATGGGTGGGCAATCACCTCGAACGTGCTATAATGTTTTATACAGCAGGCAATTGCCTACTTGCGAAAGTTGAGGATATTAGATAGATTCTTGTTTATGGAGATTACGCTTGACCATCTGCTGGCAAGTCGTGAGGAACGGGCTTCTTTCCAGAAGGAACTGCTGAAAAGCTACCCTGGAAGGACTCTGGTTTGCCTTACGGTCATAATGCCGGGCAAGGTCAAGCGTAATCTGCAATCCCTTGTGGTCGCCCAGGCCGCTGTCACGGCTTTGGTCTCGGCTTTCGGGAGTGAGATGCTGAAGTTGGAACTCCGTGATTTGCCGACCGGCTACGAGGCCTATCTTGTGATTCCTCTTTCCAACAAAGAAGCCAAACGGGAGACGTGCCGCATCGAGGACACACATCCGCTTGGCCGTCTTTTTGATTTGGATGTGATTGACTCTGATGGAGTTCCTGTTTCCAGAGAGTCGATCGGCCTAAGTCCGAGGAAGTGTCTTGTCTGTGACAACGAGGCTCGCTTCTGCATGCGCAACCGCACTCACACGTTGGCTGAGCTTTCCGCCAAGATAGACGAAATGATCGAGGCCTATGTGCGATAACCGTCACTACATAAGCGAGGTTCCTCTTTCGCTGAACTCAGTCCGGAGACGGGTCGAGGCATTCCTCTCCGCCAATGGACTCAGGCTCGCCCCGCTGGATCGCTATGTGGTCATCAGCCGAGACGAGGACGGAGACGAAATCCTTGCCGGAGGCGGGCTTGACGGCAACGTCATAAAGTGCATTGCTGTGTCGGAAACAGCTCGAAGCGAGGGACTTATGAATATCCTCGTGTCCCGTCTGATCGCCCTCGCCCGTGAGGATGGCCGGGAGTCAGTCAAGGCCTTCACCAAGCCGGAGAACGCGGGAATATTCAAAAGCCTTGGGTTCTCGTTGCTTGCGTCAGCCCCGAAGGCTGTTCTGATGGAGAACGGCAGGGGAGGGCTTCCGGAGTACGGGAGGTATTTGGCTTCGCTTGCCCGTCCTGGACGGAACGGAGCCATCGTGATGAACGCCAATCCGTTCACGAAAGGGCATCGTTATCTTATTGAGCAGGCTGCTTCGCAGGTGGACAATCTCTATGTGATTGTCGTTAAGGAAGATCGCTCGCGTTTCCCCTACGCTGAGAGAAAGGCGATGATCGAGGCCGGTTGTGCCGGACTTGACAACGTGGTCGTCTGCGAGGGCAGCGACTATGCCATCTCGGCGGCGACTTTCCCGACATATTTCCTGAAGAAATTGGACGATGCGACTGACACACAGATCGCCCTTGATCTAGATCTGTTCGTGAACCACATCGCCAAGCCACTTGGGGTTACGGTGCGTTTCGCCGGAAGCGAGCCGGAGGATGCGCTTACCCACCGCTACAATGAGCTGATGGCGGAGATTTTGCCGAAGACATTGGTCACTGCGAAGAGTGGTCACTTCGACAGGCTCAGCGACCGAAAGGTATCGGATCCTGAGCATACATCCATGGTCGCTGAGCCAATTTCTCCGGTCGCTGAGCTTGTCGAAGCGCACCGTCCAGCCGGAATAGATTTCATTGTAATTCCAAGACTTGAGCAAAACGGCAACCCGATCAGCGCCACCTCGTTGAGGCAGGCCTTGGACAAAGGCAACCTCAAAGAGGCTATGGAATATATTCCTGAAACCTCCGTCCCTTATTTGGTGGCGGACCTTGCGGAGAGGGCGCTGCGTATGGAACTCGACACGACTCCAAAACCGGGCCTAGTCGATAAACAAGACAACGGAGCCCACAAAGACATGGACTATGCCCTGATGTCCAAAAGCATCTCAGCATTAAGACCTTACCTAACAAAGCTAGCCGTGGAGTCCGCTAAAGACATAGATCCGGCCAAGATAAAAGGGATCGGCATCGAGGCCGAAAAAGCTATGCTGAAAGCCACCGGTGGTGTGAACACCCACAAAGGTGCCCTTTTCTGCATCGGCCTTTCCGTTGCCGCAGCCTCCAACTTGGCTTCAAGGACCGGATCTGTGCAGACATATTCATTTAAAGGACTAGTGTCACGCATCGCATCGGAGATTCCGCTCGCCCAAGGTACCCACGGAGCCGAGGCAAAGAGAAGCTTCAAGGTCAGCGGTGCTCTTGAGAACGCCCGTGGGGCATATCAAGAGCTGTTTGCCGACTGGCTGCCGTACTACCGCTCGCTTGAATGTGACCTGCACCGTTGCCACAAGACCCTGCTTCACATAATGACGACTCTTGACGACACCAACATTCTCCACAGAAGGGGAGTGAAGGGACTCGTCCACGCAAAGTCCGAGGCCACAAGGCTTCTGGAAGACTTCAGCGAGAGCAAGATGTCATCTTTGAACAAGGATTTCATCAGGGAGAACATCTCGCCCGGTGGAAGTGCCGACATGCTGTCCCTGACTATATTTGTAAATAGTATAATTAATTGTTAACTAATAAATTATTAACACAAAACTAATTTTTATTATGGTAGAATTGATTCCACATGGCGTTTACCTGAAAAATGGCAAGACTATCGTCAACGATGCCGCAGGAATGCCATCTGCCGACCAGGCCCGCGAAAACACCATCGCCTACAGAATCCTCCGTGCTCACGATGTGGACGGAAGCAAAGGCAAGAAGATGCGCATCAGGTTCGATGCCATGGCCTCACACGACATCACCTACGTCGGAATTATCCAGACTGCCCGCGCCAGCGGACTTGACAAGTTCCCTATCCCTTACGCGATGACCAACTGCCACAACTCCCTGTGCGCTGTCGGTGGTACCATCAACGAGGACGACCATATCTTTGGTCTCTCAGCGGCCAAGAAGTATGGTGGAATCTACGTTCCTGCCAATCAGGCAGTTATTCATCAGTATGTCCGTGAGGCTCTCGCTGGTTGCGGTCGCATGATCCTCGGTTCGGACAGCCACACCCGCTACGGCTCTCTCGGCTGCATGGGTGTCGGAGAAGGTGGCGGTGAGCTTGTCAAGCAGCTCCTCCACAACACTTGGGACATCAACGCCCCGGAGGTTGTTCTGGTTTGGCTCGAAGGCAAGCCTAAGAAGGGCGTCGGCCCTCACGACGTGGCCATTTCCCTTGTAAAGGCTGTGTTCGAGAACGGTTTCGTGAAGAACAAGGTGCTTGAGTTCGCTGGTCCTGGCGTGGCGTCCCTCCCTACCGATTTCCGTAACGGAATCGACGTGATGACCACCGAGACCACCTGTCTCAGTTCAATCTGGATCACTGACGAGAAAGTCGAGGAGTACTACAAGATGCACGAGCGTCCGGAGGCTTACAAGACTCTCCAACCAGGCGAGATCGCTTACTACGATTCGATGATCCGCATCGACCTCTCCAAGCAGGAGTCAATGATCGCCCTTCCGTTCCATCCTTCAAACGCCTACACGATCCACGAGTTCCAGGCTGACCCAGAGGGAATCCTCAAGAAGGTGGAGGAAGACGCCAAGAAACGTTTCGGTGACAAGATCACCATCGACCTTGAGAGCAAGGTTAAGAACGGCAAGGCTTTCGCCGACCAGGCCATCATCGCCGGCTGCTCCGGTGGAACCTACGACAACCTCAGCGAGGCCGCCGCGATAATGAAGGGCAAGACCATAGGCAACGACTACTTCACGATGTCCGCCTACCCTCAGTCAACTCCGGTTTACCTTGCGACCACACGCAACCACATCGCCGAGGAATTGCTTGAAGCCGGAGTTGTGATCAAGCCAGCGTTCTGCGGACCTTGCTTCGGTGCCGGAGATGTCCCTGCCAACAACGGACTCTCAATCCGTCACACGACCCGCAATTTCCCTAACCGCGAAGGCTCCAAACCGGGTCAGGGACAGATCTCCCTTGTCTGCCTGATGGATGCCCGCTCTATCGCCGCCACGGCAGCCAATAGAGGAGTCATCACAGCCGCCACCGACATTGAATATGAAGACACCCACAAGCCATATTCATTCGATGACCGCATCTACAAGAGCCGCATCTACTACGGTTTCGGCAAGGCTGATCCTACAGTCGAGCTCCGCTACGGACCGAACATCAAGGACTGGCCTAAGATGTACCCGATGGAGGAGAACATGCTCCTCGAACTCGCTGCTGTCATCCACGACCCTGTCACCACGACCGACGAGCTTATCCCGTCCGGCGAAACCTCAAGCTACCGCTCCAACCCTCTGAAACTCTCCGAGTTCGCTCTCTCACGCCGTGTTCCTGAATATGTCGGATTGAGTAAGAGGATCCAGGCCGAAGACCTTGAGCGCCGTGAGGGCAAGACCCCTAAGCACGTGCTTGACGCTCTCGCGAAGGTCGGTGCGAAGCCGGAGAACACCTCGTTCGGCTCATGTGTGTTCGCAAACAAACCAGGCGACGGCTCAGCCCGCGAACAGGCCGCTTCCTGCCAGAAGGTGCTCGGCGGCGACGCCAACATCTGCTATGAATATGCCACCAAGCGTTACCGCAGCAACTGCATCAACTGGGGCATCGTTCCTTTCACGATCTCAAAGGACACTCCTTTTGAATATGTA